>CALVJF010000030.1 GCA_944331885.1 uncultured Bacilli bacterium | reverse complement strand
GTTTCTCAGGGGGGCCACCTCCTTTTTTTTTTTTTAAAAATATGTTATTATATACCAAGGTGAATTAATTATGTTGCAAAAAATACTAAACTATATAATTAAAATCTTTAAAATGTTTTTACTATTTATAGGTGGCTTATTTAAAATGTTTACTTCTTCTAACGAAAAAGTATCGCCAACTAACTCAAATAACAACAAACCTTCTTCTCCAAAAGAAAAAATAAATAATTTTTCTGACAATTCTTCTCTTCCTGAAACACCACTAACTAATCAAAACCCTCAAACTACACCCAAAACTTTAGATTTTCAACGAATAGATCAACTTTTAGATAAAATTGTTGCCAAAGAAACTAACTTAGATTTAAAGAATCTTCCTTATTCATTAAAAGAACAAATAAAAGAAATAAAAGCTAAATTAACTCCCCAAATATTAACCTTTGATGAAGAAAAAATAACTAAACTAATAAAAAAAGTTTTTGAAGAAAAACCACTCCAAAGTCCCATCCCCAATTTGCCTAAATTAGAACCATCAAAACCTATTTCTAAATATGTAATAATTCCTATTATATTTAATAAAAGCCAACAACCAAATCTTGAACAAGAAACAAAAACTATCAATCAAAAAGCAGCTTTACCTGACAATAATATTCCTCAATCACAGCCGGAATTTTCTAAACAAATTACTGCTTTAAATGAAGAAATACCTCTTCCTATAATAAATTCTATTCCAATACCAACAATAACACCTCAAGAATTATCTCCATTTATAGTAGACAGTCCCCAAATTAAAGAGCAACAAAATCTTCCAGACAATCCAATTATTTCTGAAAACAAAGAAGTAATTTCTTCAATCATTGAAAATCCCAATCAAAAATTAGAAGAAAAAGAAGATATTTCACTCCCCAAAGAACAAGAAAAAACTCAAGAAAAAGAAAGTAAAGAAAAGAAACTCGATGACCAAAAACAAGAAGAAAAAAAACCTATTACTATTCCTGACTTTCAGCCTGAAATTTTAAAACTCAAAGCTGAATTTTCTCAACTAAAAGCTGAAGAAGATTTCGAAAATAAAAACTATGATAATCTTATTACTAAAATCAATGCTTTAACTGAAAAAATAAATAATTACTATCTCCAATATGAAAATCTACTTACACCAGAGCAAAAAAATAAACTTCTTCTTCAAGAAGATAAACTTCGTCAAATGAAAAAAAACATCTCCTTTCAAAAAAATAAAGATATCGCTACTGAAGAAAATCTTCTCGAAGAAAATGTTAAAAGTGAAGAAATAGAAAACTTACAAAATGAATTAGAAAAACTATATTTTGAAAATGAACAAGATATCCAAAAGTTTATTCCTCAAATCGAAGATATCGAAAAATTAACTAATTCCCAACGTCAAGAAATAGAAAAACAATTAATTAAACTCAAACTAAAAAAAGCTTCTAAAGCTTTAGAATTACCTTTAATCCTTTCTTTACCTTTTGTTCGCAATAGATACTTTGCTTTTTTTACTGCTGGAATATTCATTAATAACCATTTTAATTTTCTTAATCGCATCTTTAAACGCCAAACTATTCCTTATACTAAAGAAGAATTTTACCAAATAAAAAAAGGCCAAGATCTCCTAAATAGCGCTATTAACACTAATTACGAAAATATAATTTACTTAAATTATTTAGAAAAAACAGCTCTTCAAAAATATCCTGAACTAATTAATGATTATGAATTTATGAATTATTTAACTAAATTAAAACATCAACTAAATAAAAATTATCAATACTTAATGCATAAACAACAAATTCTAGAAAAACATTGTCGTAAAACCAAAAGTAACATTAAAGTACTTCGTAAATTATATAAAGTTGCCTAAAAAAAGTTCCATATCTTATGGAACATTTTTTTTAGCAACATTATTTTTTACTCTAATTAATTTTTGTAAAGCTTTAAATACTTCATCTGGTATTCGATACTTTTGAACAACTGATTCATAATCCATTCCCACAGGGTGATAATCAGCACGATTAGAAAAACCTTTTATTTTAAATTCTTCACTTAATGGATCATAAACTAAACTCACAAACTGATTGTGATATAAAATAACATCATCTCTACGACGCGAACTAACTATCCCAAATTCACTATCACGCATAAATTGTTCTAAAGGTATATATGAATCTAAAAATTCATCTTTTTCTATTCTCATAGTCCCAGACTTAAGTAAAAAACTTACCCCTCTTAAAATTACATGATCATCGGCCATTTTAACTATCTCACCAATTACTGGTTCAAATATCAAATCTAATTTTCTATTTAAAACATAAATACCTCTTGATCCTTCTTTAAAATTATCAAGAACATTAGTTTGTTTTAAATCATTATTATCATCAGTAAAACTTATTTTTCGCAAAACATCTACTAACTCCATTGGCATAGTTCCATCACGAAGCAACTTTATATATTCTAATACCTTACCATACAATAATGATTTCTTTTGCATAAATTCAATATTAGCAATATTTTCACAATTACTAATTAAACCCATATATTTGGCAGTCATCTCGTTTGTGACATCTCTTAAATAATTATCTCTTTCTTGCATTTTCTCATTAACTAACTGCTTTTTAATTAATAATTCTAATCGCCCTAAATCTAATTCAACTGAATCTATATCTTCACCATTAACAAATCTACTATTAACAGCATCATAAAATGCTCTTAATTCATTAATTTCTTTACTATCACTACGCAAATCCAAAAATTCTTTAACTTTTCTTAATCTACCTTCAATTTTAAAATAACATTCAAAAGCATATTCAATATCCTTTTTTAATTTCTCAATTAACTTATCACTATATAAATAATTCAATTCACGTGCTTGTTCAGAATATTGTTTAATCAATTGCTGAATTCTATTTTTTACTCCTATATATCCACTACGTAACTTATATTCTCCAACAACATATTCTAATTCTTTTTCAAATTTAAACCTTGGTGAATACTTATGCATTATCTCCGTTAATTGACAATTAAATTGCCATAAATTACACTCGTAATTCAAAAGTTCCTTAACTACTGAATCATCAATAGCATAATCTAAATATATTTTTCTTTTTAAACCTTCAAAAATTCGACGAATATCACTTTTAGCTCTTTGAAAATAATTATCAACACTATTTTTAGTTGTACAAAATAACATTAAATTTGCAAATTGATCTATTATAATTCTTATTTCATTATTTCTAGCATTAAAATCTTTACCAATAACATTTCCTTTAGCATAATAATATATTTCTAATTGAGATATAGCCATTCTTTTATAAGCTTCTAAATCAAATCTATTAGAACGTTTACGTTGCTTTTGAATAAATTCATAAGCTTCATTAATTTCTTGCATTTTTTCATTAGCTTTTTGTAAGTTTTTATCAGTACTTTGCAATAAATCTGGATGATACTTTCTTGCTAATAAACGATATCTTCTTTTTAATTCTTCATCACTACAATAACTATTTACCCCTAAAATAGCATAAGCTCTCTCTATAGTCATAAAAATCCCCCTTTTTTATTGCTACATATAATACCAAAAAATAGCTAAAATGTCAAATTAACGTAAAAAGACTTTATCTTTTATCGATAAAGTCTTTTAATTTTTCTTTTCAGTAACTAAATTTTTATAAAAATTGTATCTCTTAATTGCATTCTCTTTATTAACTTCTAATACTTCTAAAGCTTTTTCTTTATTTTTAATTTTTAAAGCATTATATCTTACTTCATTACTCAAAAATTCATCATACCTTGTAAAATCCGGTTCACGAGAATCAATAGCTAATTGTTCAGTTTCTGGATTATAACGCATCAACATAGTATAACCTACATCAACTGCTAATTTTTCTTCCTCAATACTTCTACTCATTCCCCCTTTAATACCATGTTCAATACAAGGTGAATAAGCAATAATAATTGAAGGTCCTTTATGAGCTTCTGCTTCTTTAAATGCTTTAATAGTTTGAAACATATTAGAACCTAAACTTACACTAGCAACATAACAATTTGGATAACTCATTGCAATTCTAAATAAATCTTTTTTACTAGTTTTCTTACCATAATTAGCAAATTCTGCAACTTGACCAATTCTACTTGATTTACTTGATTGACCACCTGTATTAGAATAAACTTCTGTATCTAAAACTAAAATATTTATATCTTCATTACTACTTAAAACATGATCAATTCCACCAAATCCAATATCATAAGCCCAACCATCGCCACCGATAGCCCAAACACTACTACTAGGTACATAATCTATTAAACTATGTAAATCATTTGGAATTTCCTCATTTTTCAATTCTTCCTTAACTTTGCTAGTTATCTCAAAATTATCACTATTATCTAACCATTCTTGATATAGAGATTTAACTTTATCATTAACCGAATCCATACTTTCAAGCATTATTTTTCTAACTCGTTCATGCGCTTTCTTATAACTGTTAACCATTCCAAAAGCAAACTCTGCATTATCTTCAAATAATGAATTAGCCCAAGGAATAGAATAAGGAGTTGATGGTGCACTACCTCCATAAATTGATGAACAACCAGTAGCATTAGCAATTACTAATTTTTCCCCAAATAATTGTGTTAACAACTTAATATAAGGTGTTTCTCCACAACCAGCACAAGCTCCACTAAATTCAAATTGGGGCTTACAAAATTGACTGCCTTTAATTGTAAACTTATCCATTACTTGTGGATTAACATATTCATTAAAATAATAATCAGCTTCTTTTTGACATGCACTATCTTTTTCCCCAAAACTTAAAGCTTTAACACCCCCTTTTCCTGGACATGTATTAATACATAAACCACAACTAGTACAATCTTCTTCACTAACACAAATCAAATAATTATATTCCTTATTACCAAGTAAAGGAATTCCTTTTTCCTTATCATTAACAGCAAAAGGCCTAATAACAGCATGTGGACAAACTATTGCACACATTCCACATTGAATACATGCTTCACTATTCCATTTAGGAACTAAATTAGAAACATTTCTCTTCTCATATTTACTTAATCCACAAGGAAATTCACCACTTCGATATTTTACTAGATCCGATACCTTCAAAGTATCTCCTTCACGTTTATTAATTAAAGCAATAACATCATTCTCCTCTTGCTTAGTAACTACTTCGTAATCAATATTTCCACTAACATCTTTAACACTATCTAAAGCCATGGTAATAGCTTGCAAATTAGCATTAACTATCTCATCACCTTTAGTAGCAAATTTATCCTTAATAGACTTTTCAACTATTTCTAAAGCCCCATCTATTCCTAATAATTTTAAAATTACAACTTCCATTATTTTACTAATTTTACCTTTAATACCACAATTTAAAGCAATATCTTCAGCATTAATTATTAACAATTTTAAATTCTTACTTTTAACAATCTCTTTAAAATTATTAGGTAAATAATCATTAATTTCTGTCATATCTTTTACTGTATTAATTAAAACAATACTATTTTCCTTAATACCTTTTAACATTTCATATTTAAATAAATACTCATCTTTTGTAATAACTACCATATCAGGTCTTGTAACATAGTAAGGAGCATTAATTTCTTTATCACTTACTCTTAAATTACTTACAGTTACTCCCCCACTTTTTTTACTATCATATTGAAAATAACCTTGAACAAATTTATCTTTAGATCCAATAATACTCATTAAATCCTTACTAGTACTTACCATTCCATCTGAACCAAAACCATATATTAAAACCTCTTTAGCTCCAATATCTAATGCGTAATCATAAATAGGTAAAGATAAATTAGTTACATCATCAACTATTCCAATTGTAAAATTATTTTTTAATTCACCTTTTAACATCATACAAACACTATAAATATCACTGACAGTAGTATTCTTACTAGATAAACCATATCTTCCACCAACAATATTTAGACCTTTTCCATTTAAAGCAGCCACTACATCTAAATATAAAGGTTCACCCATACTACCAGCTTCTTTAGTTCGATCAAGAACAGCAATATTCTTAACAGTTGCTGGTAATACATTTTCTAGGTATTTAACGCTAAATGGCCGATATAAATGGACTTCAATTAAACCTACTTTTTCCCCTTTTTTCCTTAAGTCATCAATAACCAATTTAACTGTATCACAAACACTACCCATAGCTACAATAACATTAACAGCATCAGCACTACCATAATAATTAAATGGTTGATAATTAGTTCCCATTATTGCATTAATTTTACTCATATATTCATTAACTATATCTGGCATTTGATTATAAACTTCATTACGAGCTTCAACACTTTGAAAATAAATATCTTCATTTTCTGCCATACCCATTTGCTTTTTACTACCAACTTTTAACATTCTATCTTTAAATTCTTGCACTTTAGCAAAATTTACTAAACTTAATAATTTTTCATCTTCAATACCTTTAATTTTATTAATTTCATGACTAGTTCTAAAACCATCAAAAAAATGTAAAAAAGGCAAACTTCCTTCAATCGCCGCCAAATGTGCAACAGCCGCTAAATTTTGCGCATCATATACATTAGTTGTAGCTAACATACAAAAACCAGTTGCTCTTGCTGCATAAATATCTTGATGATCACCAAATATTGATAAAGCATGTGTTGCTAAACTACGTGCTGCAACATGCATAACACCTGGTAACATTTCACCTGCTATTTTATACATATTTGGTATCATTAATAATAATCCTTGACTAGCAGTAAAAGTTGAAGCCAAACTCCCACTTATTAAAGCTCCATGCATACAACCAGCAGCACCTGCTTCACTTTGCATTTCAATAACACTAACTTCTTCATTAAACAAATTTTTTTTCTTAGCCACTAAATTATCTATATTAGCTGCCATTGGTGAAGAAGGAGTTATTGGATATATCGAACATATTTCACTAAACAAATAAGCAACTTCACTACATGCTTTATTTCCATCAACAATTTTATACATAATTTATCACCTTTTCTAATAGTAATTATAATATATATTTATCTTTTTTTCTACTTTTGCTATAATTATC
This sequence comes from uncultured Bacilli bacterium, assembly GCA_944331885.1. Lineage (GTDB taxonomy): Bacteria > Bacillota_I > Bacilli_A > RF39 > UBA660 > CALVJF01. The sequence continues at coordinate 1,158 of CALVJF010000030.1, read as the reverse complement.
AAAGAGAGGAAGATTTTATGAAAAAAGAAAAAAATTTTAAATTATATAGCATAATAATAACAATTATTGCTTTAATTCTTTTAATTATTATTGCAATTATGTTATTTATACCTCGTAATGTTATAAGCGAGAGTGAAGCTAAAAACAAGGCATTAGATTATGGTAATTTTAATGAAAAAGACATTACATATCTCGATGTTGAAAAAGATTATGATGACAATATTTACGAAATAAAATTTAAAGACGATAATTATATTTATGAAATTGATGTTCATATGAAAACTGGTGAAATAATCAATTTTGAAAAAGATGCTATTAACCAAGCAACTATTTCAACACCAGAAACAACTACTTCAATCACAGAAGAAGAAGCTAAAAATATTGCTTTAAATCATACTAATCAAAAATTAGATGATGCAACATTTACTAAAGTAAAACTTGATATTGAAGATGGACGTCAAGTTTATGAAATAGAATTTTATACAACTGATTCAGCTTATGAATTATATATTGATGCCAATACTAAAGAAGTAATTAAATACGATGTCGATTATAAAAATCAACAAACAGATGATTCTCAATATATCGGCTTAGCTAAAGCTAAAGAAATAGCTTTAAAGCATGCTAATTTAAAAGAGTCTCAAGTTACTTGGCATAAAGCCAAACTTGATATTGAATATAATTACTCAGTATATGAACTAGAATTCAATTACCAATATCAAGAATATGAATACGAAATAAATGCTTTAAATGGTAATATCATAAAATACGAAATAGATCACCATTAAAAAACTCGCTTATAAAGCGAGATTTTTTTACTGCTGTACAACATTTTGCACATTAGTACTAGAACCAGGTTGTTGAAATACTTGTTCAGCAGACACTTGTTGTGAAACAGGTTGCTCAACCGGCTGTTCAGTTACTATAGATTTTTCTTCATTAACATTTAAATCGCCAAAAACTTCTTTTTGCATATCTCTTATATTTTGCAATGCTTCAACATTTACTTCTTGCTCTAATATCAAAGGTTGAACCTCAGTTTGTTTACTAGCCTTTTTGGCTCTTTTAGCTTTTAACTTTACAACAATAATATAAAGAACTAAAAAAGCAACTAATACTATACTGGCAATGTTAATTATTTACTCGACAAAAAAACTC
>CALVJF010000029.1 GCA_944331885.1 uncultured Bacilli bacterium | reverse complement strand
CCTTTTATATATCTATTTATAACATTGTAATCAGTATCTACTAATTTACACAAAGCATATATTGAAATATTCTTATCTTTTAAAATATCCTTTAATTTAAAAGTAAAAGATCCATACATATAATCAACTACATTTTGCATTATTACCACCCAGTAAAATTTAATCACATACTATTTGCCAAAATAATATATTCTAAAATAAGTTATTCAACAACATAATTAAAAAGATTTAATGAAATAGTATAATCTTTATAGCAGTAAAGTGAGGTAAGTAGTAATGCGTCTCAAACAAATTAATCCTTATATTATTAAATGATTAACAATTATTTTAATCTGTAATTAAATCTCTCATAATTAAGAGCAATTCCTAACATAAATGTTAAAGAAATTATATAACTACCCCCATAACTTACAAAAGGTAAAGGAATGCCCATAATTGGTAACAATCCTATAGTCATTAAAATGTTATAAAATATTTGAAAAAATAATATCCAAAATAATATTTTATATATCAAGCTTACAGTTTTATTATAATGTAAACACTTATAGTTTAATGTTAATAATAAAATTCCAAAACAAGCAAGTGCAACAAAAGTAATAGCTAATGGCATGGTACTAACTATCAAAGGAAAAATAAAATCATTATGAGCTTCTGGAAAATACAAATAATTATGAGTACTAATTGCTATTAGAGCATTTTCAATTTGAATATTATCATAATTCATAAAAGACTTAAGTCTATCTATTCGATAAAATATTGAAGTACCAAATATATCTATAAATAAATCTTTTTGATAAAAAAACAAATATAACCCACTAAAAACCAAACTAATACTTCCAATGATTAAACCGTACTTAATCGTTTTATTTAATTTATAAGTACTTAAACAAACTACTAAAATAATTAAGTAAAAAATAATTGCTCCAGTATCTGGTTCTAAATAAGTCAAAATAGAAGGAATAACTGTCAAAGTAATTAAATAAATTATTTTGACTTTTTTAATTGTTAAAATACTTAAAGTTATTAACAATGAGACTTTCATTAATTCACTAGGTTGTAAAGAAAAAAAGTATAAATTAATCCATGCTCTTGAACCCTTTATTTCTTTACTAGTAAACAAAGTTAAAAGCAATAGAAAATTGCTCAAGATATAAAATAAATAATGATATTTTAAAATTTTTCGCAAATTAAATCTCGGAATAATTAACAACAATAAAAAACTAATAAGTAACCAAATATAATGTTTATTACTATAATCAGGAAATCTATTCATTACGATAATACTTATTGAATATAATATTAATATAGAAATGTAAATTAAATAATTTTTCGATAATATTTTTTTCATATTTATAGTATGAATAATATTTATCAAAATATGAGGGGGAATATGTAATGGAATTACCAAGTGTTTATGCCAATCCAATTGACAAAAAAATAGACAATGTTCAAGAAATATATAAAGAAGGGAATAGAGAATTAACTTTTGATGCTAAAAAATACATTAATGATATATATAATTCCGGAAGAATTTTATATATGATAAGTTTTGATATTAATGTTAATGGTACAGAATTTACTGATAAAATTGCATCTAAAACCGAAGACTATATAATTACTAAAAGTAACAAAAAAATTTACTATCGTGATATAAAATATATTAAAGAATCAAGAAAAGCCTTCTAAAAGGCTTTTACAATATATCTTTGATATATTTTTTTAATGTTTTAGCATTTTTTCCAAATACTATTTTTAGTTGATTATCGATTTCTACAATTCCTTTGGCACCTAATCTTTGGATACCTTCTTTATCAACCTTTGAAACATCTTTTAAAATTACTTTAAATCTGGACATGTTACACTCAGCATTAATGATGTTTTCCTTTCCCCCAAGCATCTTTAATAACTTATTAATTTCATTACCAAAATTCTTTTGTCTTAGTTTAATAAAAACTAAAGAGATAATCAATAAAACTACTAAAATAATTGCATACTGCAAATAAATATTCATTTTTAATCACCAATATAATTATACACTATTTTTAAAAAAAGTAAAATCACCCTAAATAAGCACTATTTTTTATCTTTCACATAGATTATTAATGAGAATATATGAAAGGGTGAAAGATATGTGTAATAATACAAATAATAATGGCAATTGCGTTGCTGAGATATTAAGTGTTATTTTAGTCCTTCAACAAAATGCTTGTCCAGAAAGTTGTTTAGATACTTGTGATCGACCAATGTTAGGTGGCGGACCAAATTGCTTAATATGCAATACTCGTCCTGTAATGCTTTATACTTGTTGTGGTAATGGAACTCCTTGGAGTATGCCAACAACAAAAGATTCAACAGCCGTTTGTTCTCAATCAACTTCAACATGTTCATCTGTTTTTAGAGTAGAAAAATTAGAAGGAAATTGTGCAACATTCCGCGTATTAGCTGATAATCCAGATCCTAATAGTTTAAATCCATACGTAGCAACCAATTCATTCTTCACAATGAATTTAGATTGTTGCTGTGTATGTAGATGCTTAACAGATACTTATGTAGATTGCGTTTAAAAGAAGTAAAAAGCTTCTTTTATTTTGTTAGAAAATTCTAAACTTGTCAAACAAAATAAAAAATGTTATAATCAATTTGCAGATTTAAGTGGGCAGAAATTCCCACTTTTGTTATTATTTAAAATGAGGTGAGGTATGGAAGAAAAATTACAAGAAGTAAGAAGTAAAATAACTCCCCATCTTCAAGAAATAAACATAATCGTTGATAATGTTGAATATGTTGAGGAGGGAAGTTATAAATTTTTACGTATAACACTAGATAAAGTAAATGGTATTGACTTAGATACAATAGTTGAAGCTACAAATATTATTAATCCGATTATTGATGAACTAGATTTTGTAGATGAATCATTTATTTTAGACGTAATAAGTAAAGAAAAAGGAAGTGGTAATAATGGATAGTGAAGCATTTATTAAAGCTGTCAATAATATTGTTGAAGAAAAAAATATTTCTAAAGATATTGTTTTTGAAGCAATGGAATTAGCTTTAGCAACTGCATATAAAAAGAATTTTAATTCTAAAACAAATGTTAGAGTTGATATCAATCGTGAAACTGGAGAAATAAAAGTATATTCATACTTAGTAGTTGTTCCAGAAATTGATGAAGGAGAAGAAACAACTGACGAAGAAGGAAACGTTATTGAAATACCTCCTAAAATTAATATAGATGCTCAAATTTTATTAGAAGATGCCCGTAAAATTGTGCCTAATATTGAAATTGGCGAAACGATTGAAAAAGAAGTAACGCCAAAAGACTTTGGCCGTGTAGCAGCTGGTACAGCCAAGCAAGTTGTTATGCAAAAAATCCGCGAAGCTGAAAAAAATAGTATTGTCGAAGAATTCTCCGACAAGCAAGATGAAATGATGGTTGGTATTCTTGCTATGGAAGATGCCCGTAATTACTATGTTGATTTAGGCAGAACAAGAGGAATTTTACCAAAAGCTGAAATGATTCCTGGTGAAGAAGTAAAAATGGGCTCAAGCATTAAAGTTTACGTTACTAAAGTTGAAGCAGGACCAAAAGGCCCAGTAATTCTTTTATCTCGTAAACATTATGGCTTTGTTCGTCGTTTGTTTGAAAGCGAAATTCCAGAATTAGCAGACGGAACTATTATTCTTTACAGTGTTGCTCGTGAACCAGGCTTAAGAAGCAAAGTTGCAGTTTATTCAACAGATGACCGCATTGATCCAATTGGAGCTTGCATTGGTGAAAAAGGATCAAGAATCGGCTCAATATTAAAAGAACTAAATGGTGAAAAGGTGGATCTTATTCTATATAGCGAAGATCCAGCTGAATTCATAAAAAATGCTTTAAGCCCAGCTAAAAACGCAATTGTTAACATCTTAGACCCAATGAAAAAAGAAGCATTAGCAATTGTTGATAATGAGAATTTATCATTAGCAATTGGTAAAAAAGGAGCAAATGTAAAACTTGCAAGTCGTTTAACTAAATATAAAATTGATGTCAAAACATTAGAGCAAGTAACTGCCGAAGGAAATAATGAATAAGGAGGAAACTTATGAAAGTAAAAAAGATTCCTCAAAGAATGTGTGTTGTTACTCACGAAAAATATCCTAAAAAAGAACTGATAAGAGTAGTAAGAACACCAGAAAATAATATTATTATTGATGAAACAGGAAAACAAAATGGTCGCGGAGCTTATTTAAAAAAAGAATTAACAATTATTGAAAAAGCCCAAAAAACCAAAGTTCTTGAAAAGATATTAGAAATACCAATTCCTGAATCAATATATGAAGAATTAAAAACTATCATAGAAAAATAGAAAAGAGGTGGCCGAAAGTGATGAGTGTAAAAGAATATGCAAATGACACTAATCTTTCCGTAGCAGAAGTATTAAAAAAATGTCAAGAATTAGGAATAGATGTTAAAGACAAAGATAGTATTTTAGAAGAAGATGATATTATAATTCTTGATAATACTATAAACTTAATTAGTACTGATAGCGATACCAGTCTAGATGAAGAAGATGCTATCGACGAAGTAGTAGAAGATTTAATTGAATCTAATAACATTGAAAAAACTTATGGAAAATTAAATAAAAAACAAAAAATAAAGAATCGTTCAGAAGTATCTAAGTCTAAAGAAGAATACATGAGTAAAAGAAAAGAAATGTATAAACACAAAGAAAAACTTCAATCAAACACCGTTGAAGAAAACGTTATAACTTACACTGAAAATATGACTGTTCAAGATTTAGCTAATAAATTAGAAGTAAACGGTACTGAATTAATTAAAAAGTTGATTTCCTTAGGACTAATGGTAAGTTTAAATCAAGTAATTGATTATGATAATGCTAGTATTATCGCTATGGAGTACAATAAAGTATTAAAAAAGGAAGAAACTCAAGATATAACTAATTTTGAAGAATTTGAAATCGTAGATGAAGAAAAAAATCTTGTGAGTCGTCCACCAGTTGTAACTATTATGGGTCACGTAGATCACGGGAAAACTACTTTATTAGATACTATTAGACAAAGTAGTGTCGTTTCAACTGAATTTGGTGGTATAACTCAACATATTGGCGCTTACCAAGTTGAACGCAATGGTCAAAAAATTACTTTTATTGATACCCCTGGTCATGCAGCATTTACAGAAATGCGTGCTCGCGGTGCAAGTATTACTGATATTGTTATTATTATTGTGGCAGCTGACGATGGCGTAATGCCTCAAACAAAAGAAGCTGTTGATCACGCATTAGCTGCTAAAGTACCTATAATTGTAGCAGTTAACAAAATTGATAAACCAGATGCTAATCCAGAAAAGATTATGACTGAAATGGCTGAAATAAATATTACGCCTGAGGCTTGGGGTGGAAATGTTCCATTTGTTAACATTTCCGCAGTAACTGGGGAAGGTATTGACTTACTATTAGAAACTATTTTAGCCACAAGTGAGGTTTTAGAATTAAAAGCTAATCCAAATCGTTATGCGATTGGAACTGTAATTGAATCGAAAGTTGATAAAAATATTGGTGGCGTTGCTTCGCTACTAATCCAAACTGGAACTTTACGTATTGGTGATCCAATTGTTGTTGGCATTGATCACGGTAAAGTCCGAACAATGAAAAATGATCGTGGCGAATCAATTGTTGAAGCTGGACCATCAACACCAGTAGAAATAACAGGTGTTTCAGCTAATCCATCCGCTGGTGATAAATTTATGGCTTTTGAAACTGAAAGTGAAGCTAAAATTGTTTCAGAAAAAAGAACAAACCATGCTAAAGAATTAAAAAATAAAAAGAATCCTGTATCCCTAGATGATTTATTTGCTAAAATTAACAGCGGTGTCAAAGAAATTAACGTTGTTCTTAAAGCAGATGTCCGTGGATCAGAAGAAGCAGTAAAAAATGCTTTAGAAAAAATTGATGTTGAAGGGGTAAAAGTAAAAGTAATCCGTAGTGGAATTGGTACTATAACTGAGAGTGATGTTGTTTTAGCTAACGCCTCTGATGCTATAATCATAGGATTTAATGTATCTCCTAGTAATATGACTAAAGAGATAGCTAAAGAATATAATGTTGATTTAAGACTCTATACAATAATTTACAAAGCTGTAGAAGAAATGGAATTGGCAATGAAAGGTTTATTAGAGCCTGAATACGAAGAAAAACATCTAGGATCAGCCGAAATAAGAAAGATATTTAAATTTTCCAAAATTGGTAATATTGCCGGCAGTTACGTAACCGAAGGTATTATTCGTAATGGAGCCAAGGTTCATTTAGTTCGCGACGGTGTAATTATTTATGAAGGTAAAATAGCTTCCGTTCAGCGTGAAAAAGACACAGTAAAAGAAGTTAAAAAAGGCTTTGAATGTGGAATAACTCTTGAAAATTTCTCTGATATTAAAGTTGGAGATATAATCGAAAATTACGAAGTAATAGAGGTTAAGAGATGAGTAGTATCAAAATAAAACGCATTGAATCAGAAATGATTAAATGCATAAGTGATATTCTTGCAAACGAAGCTAGCGACTCACTTCTTAAAACAATAACCATTACTGGCTGTGAAGTTGCAAGTGATTTGTCTTTTGCTAAAGTATATTTCACTAGTTTAACTAAAATGGCCGAACAAGCACTAGAAAAAGAACTAAATGAAGCATCAGGTTATATACGTACTGAATTAGCTGAAAGAATAGATTTACGTCATACACCAAAGTTGAAGTTTGTTTACGACAATTCTATTGCTTATGGTAATAAAATAGAAAAAATTCTTAAGGAAATAAATGAAGAAAATAATAATAACGAATCAACTAACTAAAGAAGATTATTTAGAATTAAAAGACTTATATAGTCTTTTTTTCCACGAAACAGTTGCTCCTCACCATTTAAGACTTATTCCTTCTTTTACAAATAAATCAGTTCAAAAATTAAAAGAATTAAAAAAAGATAGAACAATCAAATTTTGGATTGCAAGAGATACTGAAACTAATGAAATAGTAGGATTTGCCAAAGCTAAAGTTTATTTTGATGCTGTTGGATTATTTTCACATATTTACATAAAACCAGAATATAGGGGAAAAGCATATCAATTACCAAATAGCGAGACTTTAATTGCCGTAGCACTAACTTCTGCAGTAAGAGAGTGGTTTGAAATAATGAATATTGAGATTGTTGAAATTGAGATTGCTAAACAAAATAAAAAAATGTTAGCAGTTAATCAAAAAGCATTAGGCTTTAAGATTGTACGTGAATTTCCTGATGCTTATATTTTACAAAAGAAATTAGGTGATTAAATGGATGGAATATTAGTAGTTAACAAAGAAAAAGATATGACTAGTCGAGACGTAATTAACAACTTAAATAGGATTTTCCATACTAAGAAAATTGGTCATACAGGAACTTTAGATCCTATAGCTGAGGGCGTTTTAGTAACATGTATTGGCCAGGCAACTAAATTAGTTGAGTTATTAACATCTTCAACAAAAGAATATATTGCTAAAATTAAATTAGGAATAGCAACTGATACCTTAGATATTACCGGAAAAACAATTGCTACCTCCAATACTAGAATAACTCCTTCAGAAGTTAAAAAGACATTAAATTCCTTTTTAGGTCAATCCTACCAAGAAGTCCCACTTTATAGTGCAATTAAAATAAACGGTCGAAAATTATATGAATATGCTCGTCATAATGAAGCAATTAAATTACCTGAAAGATTAATTGAAGTATATAAAATAGAATTGCTAAGCTTTAATAACGATGAAATAGAATTTAAATGTTTAGTTTCCAAAGGTACATATATCCGCAGTCTCATTAGAGATATTTGCACAAAATTAAATACTTGTGGAACTATGAGTAGTTTAATTAGAACTAAACAAGGAGAATTTACTTTATCTCAAAGTTTTACACTTAATGAAATAGAAAACAATAATTATAAAATTATCTCTCTTAAAGAAGCATTGCAAAACTATGAACAAGTTTCACTTTCTCAAGAAGAGTATAAAAAAGTTTCTAATGGGGCAATAATTTCTAAAAAATTCAAAAATAATTTAGCAGTACTAACTTATCAAGATAAAGTAATTGCTATTTATCAAGAATATAGTCATGATAAAAATTTAGCAAAACCATATCGAATGTTTATAAACGTAAATTTTTAGAGTAAAGTTCGTTTTTTAACGAATTTTTTTCTTTGTCAGATTTATTTCCGGTTTTAAGATATAA
>CALVJF010000028.1 GCA_944331885.1 uncultured Bacilli bacterium | reverse complement strand
AAATGTGCATTTTCTTTTAAAAATACACATTCAACTTTAAATTGCACTTAATTGTGCACTTTAGATTGATTCAACGACTTTTTATATTTTAAAGTTCTCTATTTTTTCATCATTAACTAAAAATATTACTTCCTGAATATCATTGTTATCTTTTAAGGATAGAAAAATAGAATATTTAACTTCTTCTAAAATAGTTTTAGAATTAATATCACTAAATAAATAATTATTAAAATTTAAGCTAGCTACATTTTCTTTAATTTCAAAATCTAATAATTCAACCGAACTAGCTAAATAACTCATTAAATTAGCTTGATAAATAGGAGAACTTTTAAGATTATTAATAACTATCTCCACTTTATTAATATCGTTATTGTCTACTAAAGTAACAGGAATATAGTAATAATTATCATTATATTTTCCTAAATAATAAATTGTTGTCATAGTAACATCGGAAAAAGTATCCAAATTATAAATTTTATTAATTCCAAAACTTCGATCTAATGTTTCAGGTAATCTTTTCTGGCTGATTGGCATTTTATTTAAATGTACACCCTCAACAAAAATCATTATCTTGTTTATCCCTTCAATTTCTGTTAAAGAATAAACAATACTTTCAAGCATTTTACTTTCATTTTTTTCTGTAATATTATTAAATTCTTTTGAAAAATTTATTTTTAGTAATCCACCTTCTAAACTAGCATCTAATAGTCTTGTGTTTAAAGGTATAATTTGTTTAAAACCATCGGGTATATAATCAGTTTTATTACTACCGATTGTTAATGCTTCTAAGATTTCTTTTGCTTTCAACAGTTCGTCATCTTCATCAATAATCATTTCTGTTCTTGCTACATAATTATTACTATCAATTAAATAAATAGGACTCAAAACAGCATCAATATAGTTAATTTTTTGCGGAATTTTTTCACTACTTTTAGGAAATAGATAAATAATTCCCACTATTAATAAAGCTATCGAAGCAATAGTAATTCTTCTTAAAGAACTATTTTTTAACATTTAAAAACCTCCTATAAAATTATATTAATAACCTAATTAAAATATAATAAAAAAGCCTAATGGCTTTGTTATATTTTAATTTCGTTTAACTTAATTAACTCGACAATTGCTTGAGCTCGACCTTTAACACCCAATTTTTGCATTACATTTGAAATATGATTTCTAACAGTTTTTTCACTAATTTCTAAATATTGAGCTATATCACGCGTAGTCTTATTTTGAATTAATAAGTCAAATATTTCTTTTTCTCTATTAGTCAATAAATAATTTTTCATACATCGCTCACTTTCTATTTATCCCTCTCATTGTATTGTATGTCCATTATAAAAGATAGTGAGCAATAAACGCCTAATTATTGAAACTTAACCGTAATAAATTTTTTGACATCAAATTCATTTTGCGCAATCCTGATAATTTTATTTGCAATTTCATTGCTGTGTTTATCATTATCAACAACAATATTCACTTGATCATTGTTAATTTTTACAAATGAATCGTAGTTGTAAGTTTGTTTTATATTTTCTTGAATCTTTTCTTCTAATCCCTTATTTAAGTTAATATTAACCAACTCTTCATAAGCAGCATTCTTTTCATCAGATGTTGCTGTTTCACTTAATAATATAGTTTGTAAGGATTCCATTTGTTCAAGTACTTTTTCGTCATCTTCAACTCTTAATGCAACCAAGGCCGTACTTTCACTTATTACAGTTTTGGTTTCTGTTACATCTTCAGAATTCAGATTCTCAACTTTGTCACTAGGCATTGAAATGTAAAAAATACTCAGTACTAAAATTAAACTAACTAATGATACAAACCATAAATTCCTTCTATTTATCATTTTAAATCCTCCTATACTTATTAAAATATATGTTTGAAAATTTCATATATACTAAACATTTACTATTTTCTCAAAATTTATTATAATTAATAAGAAGGTGATTAAAATGAAAAAAATCAGATATCTAATATGGGGAATATTTAGTAGTTTTCTATTTTCTAAAATTGTTTTTGCAGCAGGAAGTGCTAAATTAAATTTCTGTGAAGAAAGTGGGGTCCAAAGAGCTTTTCAAATTTTAGGATATGCATTGTTTATATTAAAAATTATAATTCCCATAATAATTATTATTTTTGGAATAATAGATTTTGCCAAAGCTATTATTGCTAGCGACGATAGTGCTATTAAAAAAAGTACAACAACCTTGATAAAAAGAATAATTGCTGGTGTAATAATATTTTTAATTCCGACTATTGTATACTTTGCTTTTGAGTTAATAGATGGTTATAGTTCCGATGATAGTACATATTATAAATGTATAAATTGTATGACCAATCCTACAAAATGTAATCCCAATCCATAAGGAGATATCATATGTTTGAAAATCCAATATCAATAATTTTTTTAGTTTTCATAGTTTTTAGTTTTCTAGGATATGTTGCTGAAGTTATTTTATGCACTTATGAGCAGAAAAAGTTTGTCAATAGAGGCTTTTTATTTGGACCTTACTGTCCAATTTACGGAGTTGGAGCACTAATGATTTTATGGACTTTATTGCGATATAAGGAAGATCCGATTATTGTGTTCATTGTTGGCGTATTAATAACAGCATCAATAGAATATTATACAAGTTATGTATTAGAAAAAATCTTTCATAATAAATGGTGGGATTATAGTGATCGCCGGGATAACATAAATGGTAGAATATGCGTAGGAAACTGCATAGCCTTTGGTGTAGGTGCTTGTGCGACGATATACGTTATTTACCCAATTTTACTTTATATATTTAGTAAAATTAATATTAACACAATAAATTATATTGCTATAGTTATAGCTATCTTATTTATAATAGATCTTATATGGTCAATAACAATTGCATACAATTTAAGAAATCGTTTAATTATTGCTGAAGAATTAAAAGCTGAAAAACTGAAAATGTTACCAATTTTTATTGAAAAAAAATTTCGTGAACAATTGCAAAAAATTCATCGTCCAACATCTCGTTTATTGAAAGCGTTTCCAGATTTAAAAATACCTTTTAATGAAGAATTAGAAATGATTAGAAAATGGGTAATAAAAAACACTAATAAAAATAAAAAAAATTAGTGTTTTTTTTAAAGGAAAAAACTTTCTTATAAGATATATTAATAATGAAGGGAGGGAAAATGCAAAAAAAATTAATATATCGGCAAAGAGATATTAAAGATTGTGGAATATGTTCATTAGCATCAATAATTAAGTATTATAATGGCAACGTTCCATTAGAATATTTGCGCAACGAAAGTTTAACCAATAATTCAGGAACAACTGCTTATCATTTAATCAAAACAGCTCAAAAAATAGGATTTGAAGCCAAGGGATTAAAATTGAACCAATTATTCGACGAAAATATTAAACTACCTGCTATAGCTCACGTCACACTTCCGAATGGTTTAAATCATTATGTTGTAATTTATAATATTAAAAAGAGTAAAATTATCTTAATGGATCCCAGTGTTGGCAAAAAAATCATGCCACTTCAAGAATTTTCTAAAATTTGGAATAAATTTCTTATTATATTGTTTCCCCGTCGGCAAATATTGCAAATTAAAGAAAATAAAATACTATTAGACATATTAAAGTTAAAACTTTTAGATAATAAAAAGATACTATTTTATTTAATAATAACTAATATTGTTAGCATAATTACCGCAATTTTTCTTAATTATTATATTCAAATCGTTTTAGAAACTACAGCAATAACTATGAACAAAGAATTATTATATTTAATATTTATCTTTGGAATTTTACTTTTAATAAAATAAATTAATCAATTATATAGCCAATATTATGCCAATTATTTGTATAAAAATATTGACTATGATTTATATCAAGAGTTTATTACTCATACGTTGTCTCTCCCTTTAAAAGTAATTAAAAGCCGTACAAGTGGTGAAATAATAAGTCGCTTTTATGAATTAAAAAATATCAAACACTTACTTACATCTGTTTATCTTAGCTTAGCACTAAATTTAATATTAGGAACAACTTCTATTTTTTTGCTCTATAAAATAAATCCTCAATTAATAAAATTATTAATTGTTATACTTGTAATTTATTCTACAATAAGCATCTTATTTAGTAAAATAACCTACAAAAAAATAATTTCTAACATTGATGAAGAAACAGAAACAAACGCCCAAGTATTAGAATGCATAGAAAATATCGATAGTATTAAAAATACAAACTCAACAAATTGTTTTTTTAATAAAACCATAAATCAAGTTAAGCAATATTTAAATAATAATTTCCATTTGCAAAAGTGTTTGAATATCCAAGATCTAGTTAAAAATATAATTTTAGACATTGGTATTTTTATCATAAATAGCTATGCTTTAATTTTAATTATTAATAATAAAATGACAATTATTAGTTTTTTTACTTTTAACACCTTCATAATGTACTTACTTGAACCCTTAAAAGAAATTATAGCTATGCTACCTAAATACAATTATTTAAGAGCTAATATAATAAAAATAAATGACTTTTTTAATAACAATAAAGAGTCTTTAAACTACAAAAAGGAAATATTTAACAATGGAGATATTATATTTAAAAACGTGAGTTATTCACCAAATAATTATAAAAAGGTTTTAGAAAATTTTAATATGATTATTCCCCAAAGTGCCAAAGTAAATATAGTTGGTCCATCGGGAAGTGGGAAAAGCACTATCTGTAAATTATTATTTCGATTAGATAATGTTAATAATGGTCAAATAAAAATTGGAGGAGTTAATATTAATGACTATAATTTATATACAATTCGAAATAGTATAGGCTACATTTCTCAGAATGAATCATTATTCAACGCTACAATTTTGGAAAATATAACACTAGGGGGAAAATATTCTGCTAAAAAAATAACTCAAATAATTGAACTATGTGAATTATCAGATACTATTAATAATCATCCATTACGTTTAAATACTTTTTTAGATAAAGATTCTACAAATTTTTCTGGTGGCGAAATTCAACGTCTTATACTTGCTAGAACGCTATTCCAAAATAGAGAAATTATTATTTTGGACGAAGCTTTAAGCGAAGTGTCGTTGGCCCAGGAAAAGAGGATAATAAAAAAAATCATCAATTTTTTTCCTGAAAAAACATTAATTTATATTAGTCACAAAAATGTTTCAAATTTATTTGAGAAAAAAATAATAGTAGGTGCAAATGATTAAAAAAGAAAAAATAGTTGATTTTTTTCAACCTAGTTACACTATAACAACATTAACAATTATAATATTAATTATAGGCTTTATTTTTTTAATATTTTACAAATATTATGATCAAAGTTTAATATACACCTCTATCAAATGCTCAAAAAATTGTAATTTTAGTTTTGAAACCCCACTATTAGAAGATTATTTAATAAATAATTATAATGAAATTATAATAGACAATGAAAGATATAAGGTAAATAAGATAGAATACGCTGAACCTTATATTAATTATCAGCAAAACATTCCGTATCAAAAAGTTACTATTTATTTCACCAAAGATAATAATATTTTGCCAGTCGAAAATAAAATAGATAAAGTAATATTATTATCTAATAAAGGTCCGGCTTATAAAAAATTACTTGCTAAAATATTTAGAAAGGAAAGTCATGAGAGTATTAGATAATCAAGAATTATTAACGATTCAAGGCGGAGCAATTAGTCAAGGATTGATAATCGGCATCTTTGGAATAGCAATATTAATCATAGGAATTATTGATGGTTATCTAAGGCCTAATTCTTGCAAAAAATGAATCTAACAAATCAAGAATTGATAGCAATTTCCGGAGGAGCATTTAATTTCTCAGCTTCAATGTTCAACGCAATCAGTAGGGGAATTGAAACTATCTTTAATATTGGTCGTAGTATAGGAAGTTCAATAAGAATGATTTTCTCCAAACGAATTTGCTAATAAAAAAAGACATAGTTATATGTCTTTTTTAACATTTTAAATATAATATGATATAATTAAAATAGGTGATCGTATGAAGAGAAGCAAAGGATTTATATCTATGTCAATTGTATATTCATTCTTTCTTGTTTTTGTTACAATTTCAGCACTATTGCTTTCTAATTACACTCATAACCGTCTGCTTCATCAAGAAATAAATGAAGAAATTAAAAATGAATTATCAAATATCGGTAATAGCAAATTAGCAAGATTTACTAACTTAATTCAAAATGGTGACATGGAAAATTCTCAATATTGGAATATTTCTGATAATAGTATCAGTTTTTCACAAAAAAATTATGTATCTCCTCGTCAATCAATAGAATTAGCTATTCCAACCAGTAATAGAACCGTAACTCTAAGCCAAAATTTAAATAAATCCTTAATTTCCAATCATTATTATTATCTTCGAATTGAAGTATTTGCTCCTTGGCTAACAGATGGTACATCTTCAATAATACGCTTAAGAAACAGCTCAAATGGGAGAACATATAACTTTAATATCAGTACTTTTAATAGTACTGATGGATACATAACGTGGACAACTTTAAGTTCAATCGTTCAAGTATCATCAACAGAAGTGGAAAATAATAATTGGCTATTTGAAATAATTGAAACCAATAAAAAAGGAAGTCCTATTTATATAGATGATATCGTATTAATAGATTTAACTGAAGCATTAGGTACTAACATTCCCACTAAAGAATGGCTAGATGAAAATATTCCCTACTTTAGTGGTGAAGGATTATTTAATCGAACCTATAACAATGACCATTTGACATCTTAAATAAAATCATAATAACTTCTTGTCAAAAAAAGTCGTTAGTGATATAATTTGAAATAGTGATGAAGGGAGGGAAAGTATGACTAAAGTAGTGGTTACTAACGGCAATATTGATAGCGCATTACGTAAATTTAAAGTAAAAGTTGCTAAAAGTGGTGTCCCTTCAGAATTGAAAAAAAGAAAACACTATGAAAAACCTGGTGTAAAAAAACGTAATGAAAAAAAAGAACAAATAAAAAACGCTAGAAGACATAGAAGAGATTAAGGTGAAAATATGAGCTTAGCTGAAACAATAAATAATGATGCTTTAGTAGCGATGAAATCAGCTGATAAGTTTAAATTATCAGTTCTCAGAATGTTAAAAAGTGCATTACAATTAGAAAAAATTAATAAAAAACACGATTTAAGCGATGAAGAAGTTATAGCAGTGGTTAAAAAACAAATAAAATTGCGTAAAGATAGCATTGAAGAATTTAATAAATATAATCGTACCGAATCTGTTGATAATTTAAAAAAAGAAATAGAAATTTTGGAACAATATATGCCCGAAGAATTATCACCAGCTGAAGTTGAAAAAATTGTAAACGATATATTTAATGAAATGCAACCAGCCGGCCCTCAAGACATGGGGAAAATAATGAAAGAGGCAACTGCTAGATTTGCGGGAAAAGCTGATTTAAAAACTGTAAGCAATATTGTTAAAGAAAAACTTAATAAATAAAAGAGCAAATAAGTGCTCTTTTTTCATATAATTTTTTAGGTGATAAATTTGAAACTACTTAAAGCCGCTAAAGAATATTTATATGAAAATGAATATTTTATCGATATAACTCCTAATTACACGCACATCTACAATTTTGTCAAAATAGAAACCTTATCTTCAACTTTAATAACTTTAAAATTTTGTGATTTCTTTTTAAAAATAACCGGCCAGCAAATGTCGATAAGTAAGGCTATAAATACAGAGATGATAATAAAAGGTAAAATAGAGGGCATTCAATACATATATGAATAACCATTACTTACAAGTAGAAATTGCTACCACCATCCCACTCAAAACGATAAAATTTTTATCATCTCTAAATATAAATTTATATGAAGTAAAAATATCATCTAATAAATTAATTTTAAAAATAACAATTGAAGATTATAATCGATTAAAAAAATTAATTAATTGCCAAAAAATTAAAGACTATGGTTTAAAGGAACAAATAAAAAAATTATTCCAAAATACTATTTTTTTATATATTGCTATGATATTTTTGTTTTCAGTTTTTATATGTACGAATTTAACGGCTAAAATAATAGTAATTCACTCTAACCCTGAATTGAGAAATCTACTAACAAAAGAATTGGCTTCATACAATATTAAAAGTTTATCTTTTAAAAAAAATTATCAAAAAATTCAAACAATCAAAAAAGAAATTCTTCACAAATATAAAGAACAACTTGAATGGTTGGAAATTTTTCGGAAAGGAATGA
>CALVJF010000027.1 GCA_944331885.1 uncultured Bacilli bacterium | reverse complement strand
AAAAAATAAATCTAATTTTAAAATTTTAAATAATATTTCCTGGGAAATAATGTGGATAACATGTTTCACGTGGAACATAAATTTAATACTATTAATAGTTGAAAAAATAATTTATATTTGGTAATATTTACATGTGCAACAAATATATTGGAAATTGGTCAGGATCGGAAGATAGCAGCCATAACAATCTCTATTTGTGTGCACTTTTTTTATGAATAGAGGTTATTAAAATGAATAAACAATTATTTAAACTAATTAAATTAGCTCAAAAAGCCACAAAAAGTAATGAGGTGCCGGTTGGAGCTTTTATTGTTTATAATAATAAAATATTAACAAAGGCATACAATAATCGAAGAAAGAAGTACAATATTACAGGACATGCTGAAATAATAGTTATTAACAAGGCTTGTAGAAAAAGAAGAGTGAGATATTTATCAGATTGTGACTTATATGTTACTTTAAAACCTTGTAAAATGTGCCAAGAAGTAATTAGAGAAGCTAAGATTAATCGAGTTTATTATTTATTAGATCCTTTAAAAGAGAAGGAAAATCGTTATAATACAGATATAATTTATGAAAAAATAACAGATAATAGCTTATTAAATAAATATAAAGATATTTTGAGTAATTTTTTTAAAAATAAGAGGTAATTTGTCTTATTTTTTTTTGTAATATGTTATAATGTTATCAACAAGAAGAGGTGAAAATCGAGTGAATTATAAAGTTTTATACAGAAAATATCGCCCTAGCGATTTTGATAATTTAGTTGGTCAAGATTATACTAAAAGAATGCTTACTAACGTTATTAAGTCGGGTAAAATAGGACACGCGTATATATTTACTGGACCAAGGGGAACAGGTAAAACAAGTAGTGCAAAGTTATTTGCTAAGGCTATTAATTGTCTTGAACCTGTAAATGGTAATCCTTGTGGAAAATGCGTTAATTGTCAACAATTTAATGATTCTCCGGATATAATTGAAATTGATGCAGCATCTAATAATGGCGTGGATGAAATGAGAGAGTTAATTGACAATGTTAAATTAAGTCCTTCATCTTTAAAATATAAAGTTTATATAATTGATGAAGTACATATGCTTTCTCAAAGTGCTTTTAATGCGTTATTGCTTACTTTAGAGGAACCACCTGGACACGTTGTGTTTATTTTAGCAACAACTGATATTCAGAATGTACCAATTACTATTTTGTCAAGATGTCAGCGTTTTGATTTTAGACCAATTGATTTAAAAGATATAATTTCGAGATTGCGTTTTGTTGCAAATGAGGAAAAAATTGATATTTCTGATGATGCTTTGCAAGAAATTGCTTACATTTCAGCTGGTGGAATGCGTGATGCACTTAGTATTTTAGATCAATTGGCGGCGGATAATGAAAAAATTGATGTTGATACAGTTATTTCTAATTTTGGAACTATATCTACTGAGAGAGTGAGAAAATTTGTTAATAATATAGTTAATAATGAAATAATTGAAGTGTTGAATTTTTTAGCAGATATTAAGGAAAAGGGAGTTTATTATAGTATTTTTTTGGAAAAATTAATTTCGGAATTGCGTGATTATGGAGTTGGAATTAAATTAGGTAAGAAAGATGGTGATTTTGAGTTAATTTATGATTTAATACTGGATTTAAACGGATGTTTGGGAAATATTAATTTAAATGTAAATCCCTATACTTTGATTGAAATTACTATTTTGAAATATTTAAAGAGTGAAAATTTATCATTAACTAATAAAGTTGAAAATAATAATATAGATAATGAAAGTGAAATTAATTATAGCTCTGCTGAAATTGAAAATGATGTAAAAGATAACGAACATATGTTTGTTAGCAAAAATGCTGAATTACAAGATGGTAACGATAATAAGCAAGTAAAAAGAGTTGTAATTAATGATAATTTTTTGAAAATAAGAATTAATAATTGTTTTTGTGATGCTAAAAAGGAAAGAAAAGAATTTTTGAGTAGTAAATGGCAAGAGTTATTAGATTATTTGGCTGTTAATGATATGTATATGATGTCATTATTAGCTGATTGCGAGGTAGAAGCTGCTTCAGATACTTATGCAATTATTTCTAGTAAAGTGGATTCTACAAACTCTCTTATTAATAGCAGTATTAATGAGATTGAAACATTATTTAAGAACTTGTATAATATTGATTATAGATTTGTTGCTGTAACTAGCGAAGAGTGGTTAAAAGCTAAAAAAGAATATATTACAAATATTAAAAATAATATTTCTTATACTTTTATAGATGAAGAGTATGCTGATTCTTTGCTGGAAAGTAGTGATGAATTGGAAAAATTAGCTAACGAAATTTTTGGTAGTGATAATATTGAATTTGAATAGAAATGAGGAGATTTTATGAATATGCAAGCTTTAATGCAACAGGCACAGAGAATGCAAAAGGATATGATGAAAAAAAAGGGAGAGATTGATAACAAAGAGTTTGTTGGTAAATCTGAATGGGTTGAAGTAGTTTTTACAGGTGCTAAAGTACTTAAAAGTGTTAAAATCACAAAAAATGACTCAATTGAAGCCGACGATATGGAAGTTTTGGAAGATATGATAAAAATTGCAGTTAATAGTGCATTAAAGGAAATTGATAGCGAAATGGAAAAAGCTATGGGTCCTTATGGTAATGCATTAAATGGGTTCTTTTAATGGTCTATCCTAATAGTTTAGCGGATTTAATTGATTGTTTTAGAAAACTTCCTGGTGTTGGTGAAAAGACAGCAGAACGAATGGCGTTAGCTATTGTTGATTTAAAAAAGGAAGATGTTGATTTTTTTGCTGATTCTTTGAAAAATTGTAAAGATAATCTTAAAAAATGCAAAATTTGTGGGCATATTTCTGATTCTGATGTATGTAATATTTGTTCTGATTCTAGAAGAAATAATAATATTATTTGTGTTTTGGAGGATTACAAAAGTGTTTTTGCTTTCGAGAAAGCTGGAAATTTTTATGGGAAATATCATGTATTAAATGGTTTAATTTCACCTATTGATGGGATTAATCCGGAAGATATTAATATTGCGTCTTTAGAAGAGAGAGTTAGTAAATTGAAAAAGCCAGAATTGATTATAGCTTTGAAATCAACAATTGAAGGTGAAACTACATCTTTATATCTTCAAAAAATTTTTGAAGGTAAAGATGTTACTATTTCTCGTTTATCATATGGTATTCCAATGGGAACTGAAATTGATTATTTAGATGAGATGACTTTAGATAGAGCACTTGATGATCGAAAAATTATATCATAAATATAAAATACTTAAATATATTTTTAGAGAGAGGATTTCTATGAAAAAGATATTTAAGTTAATTAAAAAAGTTTGTTTAGCAATATTTATTTTATACGGTTTAAATGTTATGACAGATGCAGCTGGTGTAATGATTCCTATAAACTATTTTTCTGTAGCGACTGTTTCATTTTTAGGAATACCAGGCCTATTATCGTTAATTGTTATGTTTTTTGTCTTGTAAGAAGGTGGTAATTTGATTATTTCCCGGGAAATAAATAATTTATATAATAGATACGGTGAGAAAAAACTAGCTCACGCTTTTTTGCTTGAAACAAATGATATGGATAAATGTCTAAAAGACATTCTAGTATTGGTAAAAATGCTAAATTGTCAAAATAAATATACTGATAATTGTAGTGAAGAATGTAATATTTGTCGATTAATTGATAATGGCTCGTTACCTAGTTTAATTGTGGTTAATCCTGATGGTGCTAGTATTAAAAAGAATCAAGTGTTGGAATTACAGGAACGTTTTGCTACTAAGCCTATTTATTCTAAATTTAATGTTTATATTATAAATTATTGTGATAAATTAAATGCTTCTTCAGCTAATACTATGTTAAAATTTTTAGAGGAACCTGCTGATGATATATTAGGATTTTTTATTACTGATAATCAAGAAAATGTTATTAATACTATTAGAAGTCGTTGTCAGATTATTAAAGTTAACTATGATGAAATAATGGATAATAAAGTTGATGATAATTTTTTAAAATTGTTAAACTCTAGTATTAAAGAAGACTATGACGAATGGTTTATTAGTAGGAAGGAATATGTAGAACTAATTGGTGATCGTATTGGATTGATTGATAATTTTAAAAATTTTGAAGAAATTATGGTTAAATATAATAGATTTTTACTAAATTTAAGTGTGAATAATAATTTGTACGAAGAAGGATTTTTTAGGTTTATTTCACAAAGAAATGTTATTAAAAGTATTGAAATAATTGATAAAGTTTTATCAATGTTAAAAAGTAATGTCAATATAGATTTGGTATTAGATTATTTTTACTTTGAAGTGAGGGATTTAAATGCTTAAGTATTATGGAGTTGTGTTTAAAAAAGATGGTAAATCTTATATTTTTGCTTATGATAAAAATATTAAAATAGGAGAAAAGGTAATAGTTAATACGGAAAAAGGCTTGCAATATGGTTTTATTAATAATTTTGTTGAAGAAGAAAAACTGAAAATTGATCGTGAAAGCATTAAAGAAGTAGTACGTATAGCGACGTTAGATGATGAAAAAGTACATTTAAAAAATTTAAAAGATGGACAAGCTGCTTATTTAAAGGCAATTAAATTTGCCGATGAACTTGGCCTTGAGATGAAATTTATTGATGCTGCTTTTACTTTTGATCGTAAGCAGTTGTTGTTTAATTTTTTGGCTGATGATAGAGTTGATTTTCGAGATTTAGCTAAAAGATTAGCCAGTGTTTATCGCACGCGAATTGAGTTGCGTCAAGTGGGGGCTAGGGATAAAGCTCGTGAAGTCGGAGGTATTGGAATTTGTGGAAGAAAGTTATGTTGTTCAGCTTTTTTAAATTATATTGATGCTGTAAGTATGAACATGGCTAAAAATCAAAATATTGCATTAAATCCTGCTAAAATTAATGGTTGTTGTGGTCGATTGTTGTGTTGTTTAGCTTATGAAGATGAAAATTATACCGAGTGTAGTCGTGGCTTGCCTAGTATCGGACAAAAGATTGATACTGAATGGGGTAAAGGTCAGGTTGTGAGTGTAGATATTTTAGGTAGAAAATATACTATAGATATTGATGGAGATAAAAAGGAAGTAGTGTTGGAAGATTGTGGCAAATGTAAAAAATGATTTATTTGATTATGATGGATTGCAGATATATCAGTATGAAGATAGTTTTAAATTTTCACTAGATTCAATATTGTTAGCTGAATTTGTAGAAGTTAAGAGTAATTTGAACAGCATAGTGGATTTTTGTACGGGGAATGCGCCAGTACCTTTAATCTTGTCTACAAGGTGTGATGCAAAAATCTATGGCTTTGAAATTCAACCTAATATTTTTAACTTGGCAAAAATGTCTGTAGCTACTAATGGCTTGGGCAGTAGAATTGAAATATATAATGCTAATTTAAAGGAAGCTTTAGAATATATTTTACCGGAAAGTGTTGATGCTGTTACTTGTAATCCACCATATTTTAAAGTTACAAGTAAATCAATTATTAATGAAAATGAGGAAAAAGCTATTGCAAGGCATGAATTAAAGACAACAATTGAAGAAATAATTGTTTCGGCAAAATATATTTTAAAAAATAAAGCTCCATTATATATTGTGCATCGTCCTGAAAGATTGGAAGAAATTACTTCAATATTAAATAAGTATAATTTTCATATTAAGAAGTTGCAATTTATTTATGCAGGAATTAATAAAAATGCCATTATGGTTTTGATAAAAGCAGTAAAAAATGGTCAGTTGGGCTTAAAAGTTGGACCAAATTTAGATGTTTTAAAGTATAAAAGTTATAAAGGTATATTTGAGGGTGAGTAGATTGTGAAATTAATTGTTGGTTTGGGAAATCCGGGAAAAGAGTATATTAATACGCGTCATAATGTAGGTTTTATGGTATTAGATTATTTCCTGGGAAATAATCTAAAGTGGAAAGAAAAGTTTAATGGTTTATACTATGAATCTTTAATTGGTGGAGAAAAAGTTATTTTTTTAAAACCATTAACATTTATGAATTTATCTGGTGAAGCTGTTGTTAAATATAAAAATTATTTTAATTTAGATATAGAAGATATTTTGGTAATTCATGACGATATGGATATTGATTTAGGTAAGTATAAATTAAAAAGAAATAGTAGTTCTGGAGGACATAACGGGATAAAATCGATTATAAATTCCTTAAATAGTAATGCTTTTTTGCGTTTAAAAATTGGAATAACACACAATAAAAATATAGATACTGTTGATTATGTATTGGGAAAATTTAATGAAAAAGAAATGGATTTATTAAAAAGTAATTTTAATATGTATGAAGAAATCATTAGATCTTTTGTAGTTAATGGTATAGATAAAACAATGAATATTTATAATACTAAATAGAGGTTTTTATGAAATATTTGGAAAATTACATTAAAGTAAAAAATGGTGACATTATTTGCGGTTTAACAAAGGAGTTAAACGTTTTTTGCGTTCTGGAATATTTTAATAGTCATGATGATAATGTTATTGTGCTAACTAGTAGTTTGTATGAAGCAAATATGTTTTATGATAGCTTATGTACTTATACAAAAGATGTATGTTTATTTCCAATGGATGATTTTTTAACTTCAGTTGCAATTGCCATTTCACCGGATTTGAAAATAAAAAGATTAGAAACGTTAGATGAAATAGGTAATGGTAAAAAGATAATTGTTACTAACTTAACGGGATTTTTGCGTTTTTTACCTAATAAAAAAGTAGAAGAAAAAATTAAATTTAGTTTAAAAAAAGGTATTGATATTAATCGTGAAAATTTTTTAAATCTTTTGGAAAAATTTGGTTATAATCGAGATTCGGTTGTTACTGCTACTGGTGAATATGCTGTTAGAGGTTATATAATAGATTTATTTTTGGTAGGAGAGGAGCATCCTATCAGAATAGAATTTTTTGGAAATACTATTGAGTCTATACGTTATTTTAATGAGAATTCACAGTTATCAATAAATGAAGTAGATAATATTATTTGTCGTCCTTTTGAGGAAATTGAGACGGATGAAAAAAGTTCATTGTTTGATTATTTAGATAATCCAATGGTTTTTAAAGTTAATAGTGATCAATTGAATGCTTCTTATGAAAAATTAATTGAGGATATGTTTGAATATCGTACAAGTATTGGTGAGACTCAAGAAAAGAAATATATGTTTGAAATGAATGATATTCAAATTAAAAAAGAAGTAATTTTGGACAATTTCAAAAATGCTAAAGCTACTGCTGTTTATGATTGTAGGGAAATATCTAATTTTGATAGTGATTTTGAAAGATTAAATGATTATGTACATAAACAAATTACTTCTGGTAAAACGATTATTATTTATTTAAGCAATAAGCAACAAATAGATAATATTTTATCGGTAATTAAAGATGCTATTTTAACTAATAATGATAACATTTTAGAAAATAAAATTAATGTAGTATTAAAGAAGGTTAATAAGGGATTTGAAATCGGTAATTATGTTGTAATTACGGATAATGATTTAGATAAAAGTAAACATTCAATTATAAATTATAAAAATAGTTTAAAAATTGGTAAAAAAGTTAAAGATTTTTCACAACTTTCTTTAGGTGATTACGTTGTTCATACATTGCATGGAATTGGTATTTATAACGGAGTCATTACCTTGAGTAAAAATGGTTTAAAAAAGGACTATATTCAAATTAATTATAAGGACAATGATAAGGTTTATATTCCCGTTGAAAAAATAAGTACTATTTTTAAGTATTCGAGTAAAGATGGAAGTGTTCCAAAAATTAATAAATTGAATAGTACTAGTTGGGCTAAAACCAAAAGGGAATTGCGAAAAAAGATTAATGACATTAGTAAGGAACTAATAGAATTATATGCTGCTCGAGCTAAAATTAAAGGGGAAAGTTATCAAAATAATGAATTAGAAAATATTTTTGCAAGTGATTTTGCTTATGAAGCTACGCATGATCAACAAAAAGCGATTAAAGAAATTGATAAAGATTTACAATCACCAGTTCCTATGGATCGTTTATTATGTGGTGATGTTGGTTTTGGAAAAACGGAAGTGGCTTTTAGAGCAATATTTAAGGCTATAGTAAATAATAAGCAAGTTTTTTATTTGTGTCCTACTACGATATTATCTAAACAACAATTTGAAAGTGCTTTAGAGAGGTTTAAGAATTTTCCTGTTGAAATAGCATTATTAAATCGTTTTACGACTAAAAAAGAAACTGAAAGAATTTTAAAAGGCTTAAAAGAAGGGACAATTGATTTAGTTTTTGGAACACATCGTCTATTAAGTGATGATGTTAAATTTAAGAAACTAG
>CALVJF010000026.1 GCA_944331885.1 uncultured Bacilli bacterium | reverse complement strand
AGGAATTATTTATGAGTAATATTATTGATAAGATTAATAAGAAGCAAGTTAGAACTGACATACCTGAATTTAGAGTTGGGGATACTGTTAGAGTTGATGTTTGGGTAAAAGAAGGTAAAAAAGAAAGAATCCAAGCATTTGAAGGTTTAGTTGTTGCTAAACAAGGCGGTAGTGTTTCTGAAACTTTTTCTGTAAGAAAAAAATCTGGAGGAATTGGAGTTGTAAGAACATTCCCAGTTAATGCTCCTACTATTGATAAAATAGTTGTAGTTAAAAAAGGTATGGTTAGAAGAGCTAAATTAAATTTCTTAAAAGGTATGAAAAAAGAATACAAAGTAAAAGAAAGAAATTAATGAGAATCATTTTAAATGGTTCTTTTTTTATTGCTGTGTTATAATTAAAATGGTGATAGTCGATGAAGAAAATATTAAAAGAGTTAGTTCCATATATAGTGATTTTAGTTGTCGTAGTTTTAATAAGAATATTTATTGTTACACCAATCATTGTTGATGGTGATTCTATGAGTCCAACATTAACTGATGGCGAAATGATGTTATTAAATAAATTGGGGAGTATTGAGAGAAACGATATAGTAGTTATTAATAATGAAGAAGGATATATTATAAAGCGAGTAATTGCTTTGCCAGGAGAAAGTATTGAGTGTCGAGATGGAGTTATTTATATAAACGATGAAAAATATGATGATAATTTTGCTTCTAAAACTGATGATTTTGTTAAACAGTTTCTCAATGATGATGAATATTTTGTAATGGGCGATAATCGTTTGGTTTCTATGGATAGTAGAATTTTTGGAGCAGTTACAAAAGAGGAAATTTTGGGGACAACAAATTTTGTTATCTATCCTTTTAATAAATTTGGAAAAATAAAATAATTAAGTAATATCAGGTGGTCATAGTGGTAAATAATCGTAAGGCAGTAATTGCAAAGTTAAATAAACTTTTTGATAGCTATAATAATTGGGCAAGATTTTGTGAGAATTTAGATAATGATATGCATTTAATAATAGTAAAGATTAATGAAATTATTAAGTATGCATTGGCAAATCCTAATTTTGTCAATAACTATGTACCATCTTTGGCATCTTTATTACATGAAATAAAGAATGTTGATAAAATATATGGAGAATACTTAATAAAAAAAGGTACTAATTGGTTAGGCTCTATTTTAGAAAAAAGAGTTACTATGATTAATTGGCCGTTAGATTTGGATATAAGTTGGTATGATATAAAAGGGTTAAAGTTGCCTAGTTTAGATGAATTACAGCATATTTGTCAAGCTAATATTGAAAAAAAGAATTGGCAAGAAGAGTACTATCGAAAAATGCAATTATATTATCAATCAAAAAGACATTTTGATATAACGGGGCTATTATATACAAGATATGAATTAGTAAGAATTGATCGAAATTTTGTTTATTATCATACTGATTTAAGTGGAAATGCAGATAAAGATTTTTACTATTTATATTCAAATGAAAGATATAAAGAAAATAATTCGCCTTTAAATAATAGTTTTGAAGATAATTTAGGTATTATTAAAAAAAGTAGTGATATTTCAATGAGAAAATTAGGAGAAGTTTATTGCATTGAAAATGGTAGACATAGAGTATTGTACTTGATTAATCAAGGTGTTGATGTGGAAATTCCGGTTATGTTGACTAAAAGGTTAGAAGATGAAGAAATTAATAAAGTTTTAGTTGAATTACAAGGCGTTTATGGGGCTTTGGTTTATAAAAATAATATTTTGAATGATGATGTTAATTTATTAATAATATTAAATGGTAATTTATATGTGATAAAAAATAAAAATGATTTAGAAACTTTTAGTTATTATTTACGTAGTGGTATAACAATTGAAGAATTTAGACTTACTACTTTCAAGTTAGAAGGATTAGAAAAAGATCGCGAAATTTTTAATACTTATAAAAAGAAAATTTTCGAGGAACACTTGAGATCTAATGAAGAAATATTATGCAAAAATTTTAGTGATATATTAGATTTATTTGATAATAGTAATAATTTAGAATTTTATGCTGCTTTTGTCTCAATGCAAGGTGATTATCAAAAATCTTTAATTTTTGGATATGATTTTGATGAATGGTTTAAAGCTGTTGATGGAAAAGAAATGTTTATCAGAGAAAGTGTTTTAGGTAAAGGGAGTATTTTTAAAAAATCATAGATTATTGGGGTGTTTGCTATGGAAAAAAAGAATTTTGATTTTGAAATAGAAAAATTAGATTTTGCTGATAATAAGCAAAACTTTCAAGTGGTAGTCAAAATATCGATGGATGAAGGGTGGATTAAAAATCCTTCTATAATTATTAGAAGCCGTAATAAAGAGTTATGGTATAAATTAGAGCATCAATGTAATGTTGATGGTTATGCTGTTTTTAAGGGCAATTTTGTGTTAGAAACTTCTGCTTTATATCATTATGGATTTTCATATGAAATTAATGATGAGCGAAGATATATTTTAAATGAAGATAAAACTTGGTGGAAATTGAGTGCTAATTATGAAGTGCCTGATTGGACTAAAGGAAAAGTCATATATCATGTATTTGTTGATCGCTTTTCTCGTAGTCAATTACTTAAAATTGAGGAGATGAGAAGACGCCATATTCATCAAAATTGGGATGAAGATGTGGTGATTGGTCCAGATGAAGAAGGCATTTGGAATAATGATTTTTATGGTGGTAATTTACAAGGAATAATTGATAAATTAGATTATATTAAATCTTTAGGAGTAAGTATTTTATATCTAAGTCCTATTGTTTATAGTCAATCTACTCATCGTTATGATACTTCTGATTATGAAGTTGTTGATCCTTATTTAGGAAATAACGACGATTTAAAAAGGTTATGTGATGAAGCTCATAAACGCGGGATGAAAGTTATTTTGGATGCAGTATTTAACCATACTGGTAACGATAGTAAATATTTTAATGAATATGGAACATTTGATACTATTGGAGCTTATCAAAGTAATAATTCTCCTTATCGCGAATTTTATCGTTATAATGATAAAACTGGTCAAGTTGATTATTGGTGGGGGATGACTAATTTGCCAGTTTGTAATGGTTATTCAAAATCTTGGCAAGAATATATTACTGGTGAAGGAGGAATTATTGATCAGTGGTTTGCATTAGGAATAGATGGTTTACGACTAGATGTTGCTGATGAATTAACTGATGAATTTATAGAGTTGATTCGCGTAGCAGTTAAACGTAATAAAGAAGATGGCTTTATTTTAGGAGAAGTATGGAAAAATCCTATGCGAATGAATCGAGGATATTTAGCAAGCGGTAAAGGAATGGATACCGTAATGAATTATAATTTAATGAGTTCAATAATAAAGTATATTCGTTATGGCGATGCTGCTGATTTAGCTGAAAAAATTCGGGAAATTCGCAATGAATATCCAGATGATGCTATTTTTTCGGCAATGAATTTTACTTCTACTCACGATATGACTAGGGGAATAAATTTGTGGGATAAAGCAATTTTTAATTTATATGGTGAATGGCCGTGGAATTTAATAAATGATAGTCATGAGTTTTGTAAATGTTATAAGTTAAATGAAGAACAATATGAAGAAATGAAGCAAATATATATGGTATATGTTTTCTTGTTAACATTTATGCCTGGAAATTTATCGATTTTTTATGGTGATGAGGTTGGATTGCAAGGAATTGGTAATTTAAAAAATCGGGGTCCTTTTCCTTGGGGAAAAGAAGACAAAAAATTATTGGATTTTTTTAGATTTATTGGAGAAATACGTAAAAGAGAAGGCTTTATGGAAACAGCTGATTTAAGAATAATAGAAATTAATGAAAATTATATTATTTTTGAAAGAACTAGTGACAAAGAAAAACTGTTAGTAGCTATTAATAGGACTGATAAAAAAGAAGATTTAACTCTACCGAGTGATTATCAAGATACGGAAGCTACTTATTGTTTAAAAAATAGCCAAGCAAATTCTTTGGAACCATATGGTGGAATTGCTCTTAAATATAAGGAGAAATTATGATTATAGAATATGATGGTAAATACGATAAAGATATTATTAATTTGTTTATAGAATTACAAAGACACATAGTTGATCTTGATAGGGAAGGCTATAATATTTTAACTGCTAATTATGGTCATTTATATTTGAAGAAGACTTTAGAGGAAGTTAAAAAATATAATGGGAAAATATTATTATATAAAATTGATCAAGATATTCTGGGATTGGTAGTGGGATTAATTAATAATGATGCTGAGGATAGTTATGATTTTAAAGCACCTCGAAGAGGTAGAATAACGGAGTTAATTGTGAGTGAAAAGAAGCGCTCTCAAGGAATTGGGAAAAAATTATTGAAAGCTATGGAAGGTTATCTAATTAGTCAAGAATGTAGAGATGTATTATTAGGAGTTTTTGCTTATAATGATAGGGCTTTAAAGTTTTACGAAGAAAATGGATATCACGTTCGAATGCTAGAAATGACTAAAAAGATAAGGAAAGATTAAGAAAATGAGAATAGCAATAATTTATGCAAGTTTAACTGGGAACACAGAGTTAATTGCCAATAAAATAAGGGATTATTATAAAGATAAAGTTGTTTATTTGGGAAAACCAACTGATAATATTTTGGAGGCTGATATTTATTTTGTTGGATCTTGGACTAACAAAGGCGACGCGGATGAAAATATTAAAAGATTTTAGGATATTTTTATTGTCAAGGAAGAATGCCTTTGGCTGTAAAAGAAAGATATATTAAACTATTAACTGCTAATCCTGAAGATAAAAATTTGAAAGTAAGTTTAGAAAATTTTAATGAAGCAATGAATCATCCTGATGCTGATGACTTTAAAAATTTAGAAAATTGGTTAAATGGTTTAAATATATATTAATTGGGGGTTATTTATGTGTACGTGTATTGATTTTAAAACCAAAGATACTTATTTCGGGAGAAATTTAGATTTGGAATATCATTTTAATGAAAAAGTAGTTGTCACGCCAAGAAATTATGAGTTTACGTTGAAGAATGGTAAAGCATTTAAAACTAAATATGCAATGATTGGTATGGCAATGATTAGTGAGAATTATCCATTATATGCTGAAGCTGCTAATGAAGAAGGATTAGCAATAGCTGGTTTGTATTTTCCTGGTAGTGCTAGATATAGTAATGTTAACAATAATAAGTTGTCTTTAGCTCCTTTTGAATTAATTCCTTATTTTTTGGGATTATATAAGTCGGTTATAGAGTTAAGAAAAGATTTGGTAAATTTAAATATAATAGATATTCCTTATAATAGTGATTTGCCATTAACTGATTTACATTGGATGATTAGTGACGGTAAGGAGTGTATTGTAGTTGAACAAACTTATGATGGCTTAAAAATATATGATAACCCTGTAGGGGTATTAACTAATAACCCATCGTTTGATTATCAATTAACTAATTTAAATAATTATAGTAATTTAACTCCTTATTATCAAAATAGTAAATTTTCTAAAAATGTAGAATTAAAACAATATGGTCAAGGAATGGGAGCAATTGGATTACCTGGTGATAATTCACCTGTTTCTAGATTTGTTAGAGCTTGTTTTAATAAATTAAATTCTGACTGTAACGATGATGAAGTGAGCTCTGTGACTCAGTTTTTTCATATTTTAGATGTTGTTTCGATGGTTAAAGGCGTGACTGTTACATCGGAAGGGAAGAATGATATTACTATTTATTCTTGTTGTATGAATATTACAAAAGGTATTTATTATTATAAAACCTATAATAATAGTCAAATAACAGCTATTAATCTTATTGATGAATTGAAAAATAGAAATCAATTAACAATATTTGATTTAGTAGAAAATCAACAAATTAAGTATGAATTATAAAAATATGATTTAATTTAGATAAAACAATTTAATAATGATATTTAAGAAATTATTTACTATGTGGTAAATATTTAAATTTTTAAATAAGAAATTAATCTGGAGGTATATATGGAAAAGATTGCTATTATTTCAGATGTTCATGGAAATTATGAAGCTCTTAAAACTGTGCTACTTGATATAGAAAAAAGAGGTATAAAGCAAATATATTGTTTGGGAGATGTTATAGGGAAAGGATCTCATTCGAATGAGTGTCTTGATTTATTGAAAAATTGTTTTATGCTTTATGGAAATTGGGAAGATTTTTTTAATAATAAAAGATGTTCTAACGATTTAGATTTAAAAAGGTATGAATTACTTAATGCGCAAATATCTGAAGAGAATAAAAATAGATTAAAATCTTTACCTTTATGCTTTGAAATTTATATAAGTGGTAGGTTGGTTAGGATGTTTCATGCTACACCTGAAAATACTAGAGAAAATGTCTTAGAAATAGATAGAATAGAACGTATTTATAAACAATTTTTGCCAACTAAATATACAGGAACTGAAATCGCTGATGTTGTAGTATATGCTCATACTCATACTCAGAATTTAATGAAATTATATAATAGAACATTAATTAATGTAGGATCTGTGGGTAATGCATTCGATATTATCAGAAATGAAGCAAAAGATGGGAAATGTACAAATACAACTAATGCGGATTATTTAATTATCGCAGGAGAAATTAATAGTAAAAAGGATAGCAGTATAAGTTTTGAATTTATTTCTTTGAATTATGATAAAAAATTGGAATTAGAAAAAAGTGAAAATAATTTGGAAAAAGAAGCGTTTTCACAGGAGTTATTAACGGGTAAATTTCGAAATATAAAAAAATACGAAAGTAATTTTAATGATGCACACTATGATATTGATAATTTGTAGTATTAATAATAAGATTTAAAAAATAAAAAAATATTTGATAAATTGGTCATTTGTGATAATATATATTTAATTTATTAGGGGGTATTTATGGAAAGACATTTAGTAAGCCCACAGTTAGCTAATTTTGCTAACATTTTGTATACTAAAATTTTATGGCCAGTTGAAGAGTATCAAAAGGAATTATTGACTGATAATTCTTATATTTTTGCACCAAACCATACTAATAATTTGGATGGATATATGATTTGGTCTTTATTGGCTAAAGATTTTGACATTGATACTTTTATGTATAGAGAATTTTGGGATAATTTCCCTTTTATTGCGAAGTTTTTGCCTTTGTTTAATGTTTTTCCAATTACGCGTGATAAAGTTGTTTTAAAAGAGATTTTGGATGAATTAAAAAAATTACAAAATTATGATCACTCATTAATTATATTCCCTCAAGGTAGACATGTAGATCCGGAAGTAATGGATTATTTTAAAGATTATCACTTAAAGACAATTCCGTTAGGTGCTTTTTATATGGCGATGAAATCTTCTAAAAAATTGGTTCCAATTTATATGGAACCACAAAAGCTTGGGAAAAAGAATATAGTAATTTATGGAAGACCGATTTCACCATGTGAGTTTTTAGATCCAGCATTAACTAAAACTAAAAAAGAAAGATTGATTATGTTTGCTGAGGCGTGGTTAAATGAAATGAATCATCTTTATGCAATGGCAAAAAAATTGAAAGGCCAAGGATTACATAAATATAAACTTGAAGATAATTATACTGATGCTTCCGGTTTGGATTATGGGATGTTAGATGATCCTAATAGGATAATGCTTTTTAAAGATGTTATTGCTCTAATAAATGAATCTGGCGAAACTTCTGATTTTGTTGACATATGTGAATTAGGAAAAAAATTAGGAGTTCCTGATGATGTAATTAAAGAAATAGTTAAAATTAAAGATGTTTACGAAAAACGATTAATTAAACATGATTAAGAGAGATATAATAAATCGTAAAGATTTATTTTTTTATGTTATAATGTTAGTCGATTGAAAATGGATAAAACTATCAATGAAAAAATTTATTAATAGGAATTTGAAACTAATCTGAAAACTATGTTATAAGAAAAATTAAATTAACGAAGTTACAATGTTTGTAAAAGATATCTCTAAAGTTAAAAAATTTTTTAGTAGTAAAAGAATTTGCAGACAAACTAATTATATAAAATGACTTTAAAGACGAGTATAAATTTTTTATTGATAAAGATAATCAAAAGATTTTAATAAAAAACTATAATATTGGGTAACGAAATTAAAATTATTTATATTAAAGATAAGAATGTGTTTAATTGCTAATAAAGAAATAATAAATTCTCTAAAAAATACAAGTGATATGATATAATTATGTAAATTGGTTTCTTGAAATTATTAAGGAGGAATTATTATGAGTAATAAAGATAATGTTGTAATCAACTGCTTGATACCGGTTTAGTAAACCCCTTCGCGAAATTCTTATAAATAAAGGGTTTGCGAGCATCGAGATCTTGCACGTTTTTTTAAAAGGACCAAAAAACAGCAAAAAATAAAAAAAAGGCTATTTTTATTAAAAAATGGGGTTATTTTTTTAGTTGATACCGCATAGTAAACCCCTATAATACTTTGGAAGAAAATAGATAGATAAATAGTAATTTGAAAGTGAGTTGTTGAGATGGAAATATTAGAATATGGTAATCCAAAA
>CALVJF010000025.1 GCA_944331885.1 uncultured Bacilli bacterium | reverse complement strand
TAATGTATTAGATAAAAAAGTTTTTGAGGACGCTATAGATGCTTACATTTCTACTTTCGTTGGTAAGGATGAATATGAAAACTATATTAACGAAAATCAAGAAGAAATTACTGACACTGGTGAAATAATTGATAATATGTATTTTGAAGACACGATTACAATTAAGGAAGGCTATATTAGTGTTGGTGAAGAAATATATACTAATAGTTCAGATTTAGTAAAAAAACTTCTATTTGGTAAGAATGTTGAAAGTGAAACGTACGAAGTAAAAAAAGGTGATACTTTAGAAAGTATTGCTTATGACAATAAGTTAAACGTTGGAGAACTTTTAATTGCAAATGAAAATTTAAAAAATGAAAATACTATTTTAGCAATTGGACAAGAAATAAATATTGCCTTGATTGAACCCCAACTTACATTAATATATGACCTAGAAGTAAAAGAAGTAATTGAGGTACCATTCCAAACGGAAAAAAAATATGATGACTCGCGATATTCAGGATATAAAAAACTAGAAACACCGGGAATTAATGGCTTGCAAAAAATTACTAAACAAGTTCGTGTTGTTAATGGAGAAATGAACCAAGATGCATACATTACCGAAGAAGAGGTAATACGCCAACCTCAAAATGAGGTATACATTTATGGAAGCAAATATTCTGGCGGTGGTGGAAGTCAGATCGACACTGGGGATACATGGGGATATCCAACTAACTTCCCATACGTAATTACAAGTGAATACGGCTACCGTTGGGGAACTTTACATGATGGAATAGATATTTCTGGTACCGGATATGGCTCACCAATCTATGCCGTATTAGATGGCGAAGTAGTTAACGCTGGTTGGGGAGGATTTGTTGGAAATAGTGCCGGATATAATGTAGTAATCAAACATAATAATGGGTACTATACAGTTTATGCTCATATGTCAACTAAGCCACCAGTAAAAGTAGGCGATTATGTTGAAAGAGGACAACAAATTGGTAAAATGGGTGATACTGGTTGGACAACAGGTCCACATCTACATTTAGGAGTTTTCATTGGTATGCCATATAATGGTGGGACACCAATTAATCCTAGGAGAATAATTAGGTTCTAATATGAAAGTTTGTGTTTTAGCTAGCGGCTCAGAAGGAAATGTTACCTACGTTGAAACCAAAAACCATAAAATCCTTATAGATGTTGGTACTAATTTAAAATATATTAGTACCAAATTATCCGAGCTAAATGTCGCACCAAGTGATATAGATTACATTCTTATTAGTCATACCCATGATGATCATATTAAAGCCCTTAAAACATTTTTAAAAAAGAATCATCCCCAAATTTGCTTAACATTTAGTATGTTAAACGATTTAATAGATTTAAAAGATTACGAAAGATTGATTATCTTTAATGATGATATAAATTTAGATGACTGTACCATTAAAAGTATTAAGACGTCACATGATACAAATGATTCACGCGGATTTATTATTACTGAAAATAACAAATCAGTAGTATACTTAACTGATACAGGTTACTTAAATCACAAATATTTTCAATATTTATCAAACAAAGAAGTGTACTTAATAGAGAGTAATCACGATATTGAAATGCTTATCAATGGACCATACCCTAAATGGCTAAAAACAAGAGTAGTTGGACCGTATGGACACTTATCTAATCAAGATTCAGCAATATATATGAGTAAATTAATCGGTCCTAATACTAAAGAAATTTTATTAATGCATCTAAGTCACAAAAATAATACCGAAGAATTGGCTTTAAATACTATTAATCAAGTATTCAGTAATAATTCTATTGAATTTAACAATATTAAATGTGCCCGTCAAAAAGAAAAATCAGAGGTAATTGAAATATGATAAAAATAATTGCTTTGGGTAAAATAAAAGAGCAATACTTAAAAGATATGATAAATGATTATAAAGAACGAATAAACAAATATCATAAATTGGAAATAATTGAATTGAAAGACACAAATAATTTATCTGAAGAGGCTAATTTAATAAAAAATCACATAAGCAATAATGATTTCATAATTACTTTAGAAATAGAAGGAAAAATGTTAGATAGCTTGGATTTTGCAAAATTAATTGATAAAACATTTATCAATTATAGTAACATAGTATTTATTATTGGAAGTTCGAATGGAATAGATCAGTCGATAAAGGAAATATCAAATTATCATTTATCATTTTCTAAACTAACGTATCCGCATGGATTATTTCGAGCAATATTATTAGAACAGATTTATAGGGCATATAAAATAAATAATAATGAAACTTACCATAAATAAATCCAATAAAGATTGTTTAAGTAAAACAATCTTTTTATGTATAGGAAAATATCTGTAGTATGTTACAATATAAAAGAAAGAAGGAATGTTATGATAGGTAATAGTTGGGATGAAAAATTAGCAATAATTTGGCAAAGCCCAGGCTTTAAAAAATTTATTCAAAAAATAAACCATGAATATGCAACAAAAACCATTTATCCTCCAAAATCCCACATATTTGAAGCTTTAAAATTAACTCCATATGAAAAAGTAAAAGTTGTAATATTAGGCCAAGATCCATATCACGGCGAAAATGAAGCTCATGGCTTGTCATTTTCAGTTCAAAAAGGCGTAAAAATTCCACCATCTCTCCGTAATATTTATCAAGAATTATATGATGATTTAAAAATCCAACCAGCTCAATATGGTGATTTAACAAGCTGGGCTAAAGAAGGAGTATTACTTTTAAATTCCGTTTTAACTGTTGTTAAAGATACTCCAGCAAGTCATAAAAAAATAGGCTGGGAATTATTAACTGATTACATAATCAAAATTCTTAATCAAAAAAAAGAACCAATTGTCTTTATATTATGGGGTAACTTTGCTAAAGAAAAAATGAAGTATATAACTAATCCCCAACATTTAGTCATAACTTCACCTCATCCATCACCATTTTCAGCTCGTTATGGTTTCTTTGGTAGTAAACCCTTTTCTAAAACAAATAGTTTTTTAATAAAAAATGGCCTCAAACCTATAGATTGGCAAATAAAATAAGACTATTTAACTAGTCTTATATTTTAAAGTCATCTACTATATCATCTTGCATATCTTTTCCATCAAAGAACGGCTTAATATTCATATTATGTAACTTAGCTACAATATTTGATGGAAAAGATCTAACCATTTCATTACTCTTATTTGTATACTTATTATAGAAAACTTTAGCTGCTTTTAATTTTTCATCTATTGCTTTAATATCACTTAAAATTTTTTTAATTTCTCTATCCTCATTAACGCTATCATAATCTTGTTTTAATTGTTCAACAATTGCCATATATGAAACCAACTTACGATCAAAATCAAAATTTGTTATATTATCATCTTTAATTGTGTTTAAATCTGCAAAGAATGATTTTTCATGCTTCAAATTTGCGCTAATTAGCGAATCAATTTTTACTATTGAGTCATATTTATTTCTTAAGCATTCATCAATTATCGATTCAGCTTGCTCAATTTTTGAACGATAAGTCATTAATCGATTGTAAAAAATTATATAAAATATTCCTATACTCCCTACAAACGCTATAACTAATAATAAAAATATTAATATTGCCAACTTTACCACCTCTATACTATTTTATAGTATAACAAGTGATAAAATAAAGCAATAATATTGTCTAAAAGTTTTACATTTTTAAACAAATTAGATATTATATAAAAGGTGATATAAATGCATATTGAAAGAATAATATTAGGAGAATTAGCTACAAATTGTTATATAGTTGAAAAAAATAACAATGTCATTATAATTGATCCAGCAGCTAATTTTGAAGAAATAAAAAAAGTGATAAATAATCGGCATGTTATTGGCTGTTTAGTAACTCATTTTCATTTTGACCATATCGGTGCTTTAAAAGAAATACTAAAAGAATACAAAATAAATGTTAATGATTATGATAAATTAACAAGTTTTAATTTTATAGTTTTACCAACTCCTGGACACACTTCAGATTCTCAAACCTTCTATTTTCCAGAGGAAAAAATAATGTTTACTGGCGATTTTATATTTCAAAATTCGATTGGTCGAACTGATCTGCCAACTGGCAATTTTCAAGACATGATAAAAAGCCTTAATAATATGACAATTTATCCTGATGATATAAAAATTTACCCTGGTCATGGAAATGTAACAACACTAGGAATAGAAAAAAACCATTTTAAATATTATTTTTAAAATGGTTTTTGTGTATTAAAATAATCAATTCTTTCATCAAATTCCACATAATTTAAATAAATCATTAAAATAAGATACCAATCCCCAGTTTTAGGGTCACTAATGATTAAATGATCTCGACCGGCTTGCTCAATTATGCCTTCAAATATTTTATCTTTCCATGTATTCGAATCAGGAAAAGAAACATAGGCTTTTACTTTTTTTCCTTTATTTAGTCTTAAAATATTTTCAATATAACTTTGCTCCGAATCTACATTACTTTGTTGCCCAGCAATATAACCATCCTCAAAATTATTATTAGGATTTACCGCTGTAGGAAAAGTAGGATTTTGATAATAATTACCATTCATAAAATTCACCTCAATTAACTATATGCACAATAAATATTTTATAGTATAATTATAATGGTGAAAGTATGAAAAATAATTATAAAGAAATAATCGC
This sequence comes from uncultured Bacilli bacterium, assembly GCA_944331885.1. Lineage (GTDB taxonomy): Bacteria > Bacillota_I > Bacilli_A > RF39 > UBA660 > CALVJF01. The sequence goes on along the minus strand of CALVJF010000025.1, from coordinate 4,392 downwards.
CTTAGTAAAAAAGAAAAATATCATCTCTAGAACCATTATAATGCTTATAGGTGTAATGATTCTTGCTCTCAATTATAACATTTTTCTGTTAAATAATAATTTAGTTGTTGGTGGCACCAGTGGTCTTGCAGTAATATTAAAAGCCTTATGGAATATCCCTCCTGCCGAGTTTATATTTATTAGTGGATTAATTTTAATAATAGTAAGTTTTATATTTATTGGCAAAGAGCAAACAGGGAGGACTATAGTTGGAGCAATTATATATCCAATATTTATAAAAGTAACAACTCCTATAGCAACCACTATTATTCCTCATGTTACTTTTGATTCATTATTTTTAAGCGCTATAGTCGGCGGATTATTATTTGGCTTAGCTAACGGCTTAATATACAAAACAGGATTTAGCACTGGTGGGTCAGATGTAATAATTCAAATTCTTAATAAATATCTCAAAATTCCAACTGGAAAATCAGTATTTTTTACTTATATTGTAATAATTTGCGCTGGTGTTTTTGTTTTTGGCATTAATACTATGTTATATTCGATAATTGTTCTTATTATCAGTAGTAATATAATTGATCGTATTTTAATTGGTATAAGCGATAGTAAAATGTTCTTTATTTACACCCGCAAAACTAAAGAAATAGAAAAATTTATTATCAATGAGCTTCAATCAGGTGTCACAATTTTTGATGCCGAAGGGGGTTTTTCTCGTAATAAGAAAAAAATGATAATGTGTGTAGTTCCCACTAGAGATTATTATTTATTTAAAGAATCAATACTATTAATAGATTCCAACGCCTTTTTCATAGTTACCGATTGTTATGAAGTTTCTGGCGGTGTAAAAAGGTCAAATTTACCATTTATTTAATGGTATTTTTTTGTTATAATTAAAAATAGTAAGGTGGGAATATATGAAGTTCATCGAAATAAAAAATTGTTATAAAGTTTACCCAAATGGCGTTACTGCCATTGCGGATTTAAATTTAAGTATAAATAAAGGAGATTTTGTCTTCGTAATTGGTCATAGTGGATCAGGTAAGTCTTCATTAATTAAAATGCTTTATCGAGAGGAAAAACCTACTAAAGGAGAAGTAATAGTTGGGGGCGTAAATATTTCTAAATTAAAAAATCGCAATGTATACAAATTACGCCGTAAATTAGGAATAGTGTTTCAAGACTTTAAACTCTTACCTAAATTAACAGTATATGAAAATGTAGCTTTCGCTCTTGAGGCAATGGGATTAAAGAATAATGAAATAAAACCTAAAGTAATTAAAGCTCTTGAAAGAGTAGGTTTAAAAGAAAAGATTCGTAGTTTTCCTAATCAATTATCTGGCGGCGAACAACAACGTGTTTGTATAGCTCGAGCCATAGTTAATGAACCTAAATTATTAATATGTGACGAACCAACAGGAAATCTAGATCCCGAAACATCTAAAGAGATTATGAAAGTTATTGAAACAATAAATAAAGAAATGGAAACTACAATCATTATGGCTACCCACGATCGAGAAATTGTTAACCGCATGAAAAAGCGTGTTGTAGTTATTGAAAATGGAGTACTTGTAGGTGACCATTTGAAAGGAAGTTATAAAGCCAATGAAAGTGTTTAGAATATTAAAAAGAAATATCCGCGATGCTTTTAAAAGTGTCTTTCGAAATTTCAGTTTAAGTATTGCTTCGATAACTTGTTCAACAATAACTTTAATTTTAGTTGCTATTGCTATATTAGTATCAGCAAATGTAAATAATGCAACTTCAGAATTAAAAAAAGATTTAACTATTGAAGTATTTCTTGAAACAGATATTGATTCATCGGACGTAGACACAATAAGAGATAAAATTATTGGTTTGAATAATATCAAAGAAGAAAATGTTACTTATATAAGTGGCGAAGAATGGAAAAATGAGCTTCAAAACGAATCTGATGATTTAGAGGCAATTCTTGACACCCTAGAAACCAACCCACTTCGCGATTCTTTTGAAGTAACAGTTGAAGACGTAACTCAATTAGCATCAACAACTAAACAAATAAATGAAATTGAAGGCGTATTTGAAGCCAAATACGGCGAAGGCAAAGCTGAAAGATTCATTGCTATGTTTGATATTATAGAAAAAGTAACAATAATTATAGTTGGATCATTAGTTTTAGTTACAATATTTTTAATTAGTAATACAATTAAATTGACCATTTTCTCTCGTCGTAATGAAATAGAAATTATGCGTTTAGTAGGAACTCCTAATCTCGTTATAAGATTGCCATTTTTATTTGAAGGATTTATTTTAGGAATAATCGGATCTTTAATTCCGGCATTATTAACAATTTATGGTTACATATTAGTTTATGATAAAATGGATGGTTACATTTATTCCAATATAATATCTTTAATTAAACCAGTTAACCTAGTATTCTATGTTGCGTTATCAGTAATGGCGTTGGGAGCAGTTGTCGGTATGTTTGGTAGTTATCGTGCCGCTAGAAAGTATTTAAAAATATGATGCATAAAATAATACAATGTTTTACAAGAATTGTACTTATAATAGCATTAATAATCCCTATATTTAATCCCTTAACTACCAAAGCATATAGTGATAAAACAATTGCTGATTTAAGAGAAGAACTTCAAAAATTAAAAGACGAAAAAGCACGCATTGAGAGTTCAAAAAAATTAACGCAAGATCAAATTAATGCAGCAAAAAATAGTATTTTTCAAGCTCAAAAAGAGCAAGATCAAATTGCTAAAGATATAGAAACTGCTAAACAAAAAATAACAGAGTCAGAAAAAATGATTGAGCAACTTACCCAAGAAACGGAAGCTTTATTGAGATATTTTCAGTTAACTAAAGGAGACAATGTTTACAATGAATATTTAGCAGACGCTACTAGTTTAAAAGATTTAATCCGTCGTTTAGCAGCTGTCGAACAAATAACTGAATATAGTCAAGATACTTTAAAAAAATTAGATGACTTAATTACTGAAAATGAGCAATTACAAGTAGAATTAAAAGAAAAAACAACTGAACTAGACAAAAAAATCGCCGAAACAGCAAGTAAAATGCAACAACTAAATGGCCAATATTCAGAATATAGTGAAATAAATGCTGATATTGATGCTCAAATTAAAAATCAACAAGAACAAATTAATTACTTTAAACAAATTTGTTCTTCAGAAACTATTCCAATTTCTTCATGTGGAAATAGTATAGGTAATTCCGCAGGATGGACAAAACCATTAGCTAAAGGAACAGTCACAAGTAATTGGGGATATCGCATAGATCCAATTACTGGAGCTGCTAGTTCATTTCATAATGCAGTAGATATTGGCGGAAATCCAGAAGGAACAAACATATATGCCGCCGCTGCTGGTAGAGTATCTAATATAGATTATAAAACTAGTTGTGGTGGAAATATAGTTTATATTCATACGATGGTAAATGGTGTCAAATATACAATGCAATATGCTCATATGTTATCAGTTAAAGTAAATAAAGGAGACATGGTTACTACAAGCACAGTAATAGGAACTGTTGGTGGTGGCCGAAGCACTTATTGGGATCATTGTTCAACTGGAGCCCACCTTCATTTCGGAATTAGTAAAGGATATTACGGTATAGATTATTCGTCATGGAATTCATTTTTAGCCAATAGCATCAAGCCTCCTGGATATCCTTCCAAAGGAATTTGGTGGTACAGTAGATAAGTTAAATAACTTATCTTTTTTTATTGACAAAAAAGTCATATTAAGATACGATTATTATAGTAGGAGGAATATATGAAAAATGCAAAAGGGTTCACGCTTGTTGAAGTATTAGGAGCTATCGCATTATTAGGAATAATCGTAGCAATTGCCATCCCGGTATACAATCGTACAAGCGAATCAACCAAACAAAAGGCTTATGAAACAAAAGCCCAACAAATTGAGCTGGCAGCCGAAAAATGGGCCAGCGAAATTAATTTAAGTAGTGCCAAGACTATAACTGTTAATTATCTTGTAAGTGAGGGTTATTTCCAAGCAGATGAAATAGAAAACGATGAAAATATAGTTTATAATCCAAAAGATAACAGCTCAATGATTTGTTATACTATTGATGTAACTATTGATAATAACAATCCTGAAGCAAAATTAAGTGATCAAGAAAATTGTGATCTAGTAATATCTGAAGAAATTGATAGAAATATAATAGTTAGCGCCTATAAATATGATAACGAAACACAAAAGATTTTAGATACTACCAACTTAGATAAAAATTCAGCATTTAAAGAACTTGACTGGACAAATACCGCAGTATTAGTAGGAGTTGAATCAGAAGTATACAGTGGATATACAAAGGTAACATTTAGTACTAGCGGTACAAGAATTACTAAAAATGTTGAAAACAATAACATCT
>CALVJF010000024.1 GCA_944331885.1 uncultured Bacilli bacterium | reverse complement strand
TAACAGATCTAACTAATAAGGGAATGCAAAGTATTTTAGATGAATTACGTGAAAAAAAGGAATTTAAAATATTGTCTAGTTTATTATTACGTAGTATGCGAAAAGCTGAATATAGTAGTGAAAATTTAGGCCATTTTGGTTTAGCAAGTAAAGCGTACACACATTTTACTTCACCAATAAGAAGATTTCCTGATTTAACTGTTCATCGTTTATTAAAAACGTATTTATTTAATAATGATTTTTCAATGACAACAATTAAAATGTGGGAGAATAGTTTAGTAGAAATTGCTAGTTATTCTTCTAGTCGTGAAGTAGCTGCTGTAAATGCGGAACGAGATGTTTTAGATATGAAAATGGCAGAATATATGGAAAGTCATATTGGGGAAGAATATAAAGGTATGATTACTTCTGTTACTAATTTTGGTTTGTTTGTGGAATTAGATAATTTAGTTGAAGGTTTAGTACATGTATCAACTTTAAAGGGAGATTATTTTAATTACGTGGAAGATTTATTAGCTATGGTTGGTAAATCAACTAAAAAACAATATCGTATTGGTGACATAGTTAATATTAAAGTTGTAAATGCTAGTAAAGAAGCAGGATTTATTGATTTTGAAATTGTTGAGGATAAGGAAGTGTAGTGCTTCTTTTTTCTTTATGATATAATAATTGTGGTGGTTATATGGAAATTAATAATAAGAAAGCTTATTTTGATTATAATATTGAAGATAGTATAGAATGTGGAATAGTTTTACAGGGAACAGAAATTAAGAGTCTTAGAAAGGGTAGTGGAGATTTAAAAGATACATTTGCAATAATTAAAAATGATGAAGTTTACTTATTAAATATGTATATTGCTAAATATGAAGAAGGTAATAGGTATAATCATGATGAAAGAAGAAGCCGTAAATTATTATTGCATAAAAGTGAAATAAGGAAATTAAAAAATATAGTTAGTAGAGAAGGATATAACTTAGTTCCTTTAAAAGCTTATTTTAAAGGAGATAAAATTAAAATTTTGTTGGGTATTGCTAAAGGGAAAAAACTTTATGATAAAAGACAATCTATTAAAGAAAGAGATTTAAAAAGAGAACAAAATAAAAATTTAGTGGGATATTAAAATTTATGATATAATAAGATTGGTGATAGTAGTGAAGAGATTTAGAGTTAATACAGTGGCGTTGATAAGCGTTGTTTTTATTATTTTGTTAGGAGTAGCAATATTTGTATTGTGGTCGTTAAATGAAGATAAAAAGCCTTCTTCGGCTATTGAAGAAAATGGTAATCCAGTAAGTGAAAAGCAATTACAAATTGTCGATTTAGATTCTAAGAGTCGTCCTTATGCGGTAATGATAAATAATATAAGTATTGCAAGAACTTATCAAAGTGGCTTGCAAGATGCTTATATTGTTTATGAAATGATAGTTGAAGGTGGCATTACTAGGATGATGGCTTTATTTAAAGATGTAGATACAGCCAGAATTGGATCAATAAGAAGTTCTAGACATTATTTTTTAGATTATGCGTTGGAGAATGATGCTATTTATGTTCATCATGGGCAAAGTCCTCAAGCTTTAGCTGATTTTTCAACTTTAGGAATAGATCGTATTGAGGTAGCTCCTGGAAGTACTGGTTGGAGAGACAAAGATATATTAAATAAAGGAGTTGCATCTGAACATACTTTGTTTACAAGTATTGAAATGTTAGAAAAAGGTTTAGGTAACAAAAGAACGGAAACTAATAAAGATTTATTATTAAATTATAGTGTTGATAGTGTAAATTATGACGAAATAGATGATGTTAAGGATGCTACGAATGTTAAAATCGCTTATACAAGTTCTAATGTTATTGGTTACACATATGATGCTGAAAATAAGGTATATTTACGTGATGTTAATGGAAAGAAACATACCGATTATGTTTCTAAAAAACAATATACTGTTAAAAATATTATTACTTATCAAGTAAAAAATAGTACAATAAGTGGTGACAATAAAGGACGTCAAGAATTTGATAATATTGGCGAAGGTACGGGATATTTAGTTACAGAAGGCAAAGCAATACCTATTAAGTGGTCTAAGAGTAGTCGTTCATCTCAAACTAAATATACATATTTAAATGGTGAAGAAATTGTTGTTAATGATGGGAATACTTTTATTCAAATTCAACCAAAAGGACAGAAGCTTACTATTGAATAATGGGGAGGATTTATGGCTAGTGTAATGAAATTTTTTGCAGATTATTTGGTTATATTTATTATTGGATCAATAATTTTACTTTTTGCATTATTAGGTTATTTTATTGAAAATGGATTTAAAGGTAAGAAAATTTTAAAATCTGTTGTTGAAAAACCTAGTGTTGAAATAGATGAGGTAGAACAATTAAAAAGTAATATTGCAGAATCTGCTAATCAATCTTTAAATCAAATTGTTCAAAATAATAACGAGGTATTAGACTTGGATGATTTAGGTAATAGTAATAAAACATTAAATGAATCTATAGTTATGAATAACAACGCAAATAATGTTATCAATAATAATGGGACGGTAAGCAATGTTGTTAATGATAGCTCTAGTGTTTTAAATACTAATGAAGCTTTAAATAATAATAATAATAATATTACTTTCGGTCAGCCGGTTGAAGTTGTTAATCCTACTAGTGATAGTTTTGAAATTAAATAGAGGAACTAATCTTAATGATTAGTTTTTTAATTTCTTGGGAATATGGGGTTTTCTTTTAAAAGTTTTTTTGTTATAATTACGTATAGTATGGAAGGAATGTGGTGAAATGACTTTAACTGCAATTTGGTCAATTATTACAAAGATTATTGATATATCAGTCGTTTGGTTGATGTTTTATTATATATTAAAAAATATTAAAAATAACGTTAAAATGGTATTAATCGTTAAGGGTGTTATTTTAATATTAGTTATTCAAATATTAAGTAAATTATTAAATTTATATACGGTTGGTTTGTTACTGCAATACGTTATAGAGTGGGGGCCTTTAGCATTAATTGTTTTGTTTCAACCAGAAATTAGAAACGTTTTGGAATCAATTGGTAGAACTCAGTTATTAGGTAGACATAAAGTTTTATCTGTCGATGAGAGAGAACATTTAGTTTATGAAATAATGGACGCTATTGAATATTTGCGTAAAAACAAAATTGGAGCTTTAATAGTTATTGAGAGAAATATGTCTTTACAAGAGTATATTGCTCCTGCAACTAAGATATATGCTGATTTGACAAGTCCATTACTTGGTACAATATTTTTCCCTAATAATCCATTGCATGATGGTGGTGTTATAGTTCAAGGAGATAGAATTACTTGTGCAGGAGCTGTATTTAAAACTAGTATGAATCAATCTTTAAGTAAAAGATTAGGTACTAGACACCGTGCTGCTTTAGGAATTGCTGAAGAAACTGACGCAATTGCTTTAGTTGTTTCGGAGGAAACTGGTAAGATTAGTATAGCTGTTGATAATGAACTTCGATATAATTTAAGTGTTGATGAATTTAGAAAGACTTTGGTTGATGAATTAAAACCAAAAGCTGAATTATTCTATAATGCTGATGATGAGAATGTAGGTGATGAAGATGAAGAAAATTAAAAAGGCTTTTTTGTCACTTTGCAAAGCTGTATATGTATTTGTTGATAAATTTATTGTTACACCAATTAGTAAAATAGTTTATATAATTGGTAATAAAATAACAAAAGGAAATAAAATTGATAAAATTTTAAATAAACCTAATGTTTTAGTCTATGTCTCTTTGGCTTTGGCAATTATTGTGTTTTATCTAGTTGATTCAAAGGTAATTACATTAGTACAAACTAATTCAGAAATTTTGTCTAATCAGCCAATAAACGTTATATATAATAAGAGTGCTTACGTAGTAGAAGGGATTCCTGATTCAGTTGATATTATACTAACTGGTCGTAAGAGCGATTTATATTTATCAAAGCAATTGGGTGAACATGAAGTTGTACTTGATTTAAGTGATTATGAAGTTAGTGATGAACCACAAAGAGTTAAATTAACGTATAAGAAAAATATAGATTCTATAAGTTATAAGTTAGATCCATCTTATGTAACTGTTACAATTAAGAAAAAAGTAAGTGATATTAAAGCAATAACATACGATTTAATGAATCAGGATCAATTAGATGAAAAATTAAGTGTTAAATCTGTTACTTTATCAAAAAATGAAGTTGTTGTTAAAGGTAGCGAAGATACATTAAATGAAATTGCTAGTGTTAAGGCTTTAATAGATTTAAGTGATAAGACATTTACGGAAAAAGGTACTTATAGTGTAGATAATGTTAATTTAGTGGCTTATGATGGTAGTGGTAAAATTTTAGATTATGTGGAAATTGTTTCAACAAGTATTTCTGCAGAGATTGTGTTAGATTCTTATTCTAAAGAAGTACCAATAAATGTTTTGACAACTGGTAATTTAGTTGCTGGTAAAGCAATAAGCAGTATTACTATTAATGATAAATCAGATTACAGGGTAACTATTTATGGTGAGCAAAGTGTTTTAGATGAAATTAAAAGTGTTCCTGTAACTATTGATGTAAGTAATCAAGGAAATAGTGGTGAAAAAACTTATAATGTAACTATATCTAAGCCGAGTGGTGTAAGACATATTAGTGAATCTAGTGCATCTATTAAATTAAACTTTGGTGAAGCAAAACAAAGAACAATAAAGGATGTAACGGTTGAGATACGGAATAAGCCTGAAGGTTTAGAAGCTAATGCCATGAGTTCTAATGACGATAAGGTAGATGTACAAGTAATTGGTGTTCAATCGGTTATTGATAATATATCTGCGGATGATATTACTGCATATATCGATTTAACTGGATATACTGTTGGAGAACATACTGTTACCGTTCAAGTTGAAGGGACAGATTCTAAAGTTCAATATATTGTTACGAAATCTATCAACATTGTTATTTCTCAATCAAAATAAAAATCTTATTCATTGAATAAGATTTTTTTATTTGTCATGGTCAAAATCTGTAAATAATAAAGCAATATTAACTAAAGCACAAATTCCAACAATACTATAGATTAAGCGGGGAATCATATCATCTTTAAATATTGCTGTTACTAAGTTAAAGTCAAAAAATCCAATTAAGCCCCAGTTTATGGCTCCAATAAGTGTAAATACTAATGCTACTTTTTGCACTATTTGCATAATATATAACCTCTTTTCTAGTTATAGTTTGTGTATCTTTTATAAAAATATACGTATATTTATTTATTCTTTAAATATATTGTAATAGAAAAGGAAAGTGGTTATGAAAAAAATAGGTATTTTATTATTAATCTTATTATTTGGGATGACAGGATGTGGAAAAAAAGACCAAGATAAGATTTTTGAAAATTTTAAAAAGAAAGTAAATGGTGCAGATTCTTATACTTTAAAAGCTAATATGGATATTTATAGTAATGAAGATACATTTACTTATGCTGTAGAAGTTAACTATTTAAAAGATAAATATTATAAAGTAGATTTATTAAATCAAACTAATGATCATGAACAAATAATTTTGAAAAATGATGATGGAGTATATGTTGTTACCCCTTCTTTGAACAAAAGTTTTAAATTTCAAAGTGAATGGCCTAATAATAGTTCTCAATCCTATTTGTTAGGGCCAATTGTTGATGATTTAAATAATGATGAAGAAATCTTATTTGAAGAAAAAGATGGTTTATATGTTTTAACAACTGAGGTTAATTATCCTAATAATGAAGAATTAACTTATGAAAAATTATTTTTTAATGATGATAGTGAGTTAAAACAAATTGAGGTTTATAATGATGATGATAATTTGATGATAAAAGTTGTATTTACAGAAATTGATTATAAAGCAAATTGGAAAAAAGAGGATTTTAATTTGGATAATTTAATAGACGAAGATTGTTGTGGAGAAGTAGATACTGAAACTGGAGCTTTGGAGGATATAATTTATCCATTATATATTCCAAGTAATACATACTTAAAAAGTAAAGAAACTATATCTGTAGATAATGGAGAGAGGGCGATATTAACATTCGCTGGAGATAAAAACTTTGTACTTGTTGAAGAAGCTGCAAAAGCAAATAATGAATTTGAGATTATACCAATTTATGGGGAACCATTAATGATGGGTGATACAGTAGCAGCTATTAGTGCAAATTCGTTATCTTGGACTTCTAATAATATTGATTACTATTTAGCTAGTAATGATTTAAGCAATACAGAGTTGATGTCTATAGCTAATTCTCTAAATAATACTGGTTCTTATGTTGGAAAGTAATGTTTGCTTTCCTTTTTTTTTATGATATAATTATTTTAGGTGGTTTTATGAAAAGTGAAGAGCAAAATGAAATTGTAAGATTTTTAATAGTTTTGGCAATTGTTGTTGTAGCTGTTATAGGAGTGTATTTCTTTACTAGTAAATTTGTTACAAAAGAATCTAGTAATGATACTGAATCAGAAAGTACAGCTGGTGTTGTAAATTACAATATGGCAATAGTTGGTAATATGCTTAATAAACCAGAGGATGAATATTATGTATTTGTATACGATTATGAAAGTGAAAATACTGATATGTATGTTGCTATGAATGCTATCTCTAATTATTTGTCTAGTGGTGAAGATAATTTATTAAAGGTATATAATGTTGAACTTGATAATTATTTAAATAAGTCTTATAAAGTTCAAGAAGGTGAAAAAAGTAATCCAAAAGCTAAAAAGATAGCTGATTTCAAGTTTGGAGATTTTACACTAATTAAAGTAGAAAAGGGAAAAGTTGAAAAGTATATTGAAAACGCTGAAAAAATTGAAAAAGAACTTACAATAGATGAAAAGAATTAACATGTAGTTAATTCTTTTTTTGTTTAAAATATAATTATAATATGTTATTATTAAAGTAGAGGGTGGCATAAATGAAAAGCAATAAAAATGTGTTTAATATAAAGGAAATTATAATTATAATTATAGTAACTGGAGTTGTTTGCAGTTTGGCTACAGGTATAATTTTATTTAGTAATTATAAGTATACTGGTTTAAAAGATGATGAGTATTTAAATGAATTTGTTGATGCGTATGCTAAGGTTATAGACCAATATTATACTGAAGTTGATAGAGAAGGAATGATTGATAGTGCTATAAGTGGAATGATGAATTACCTTGAAGATAATTATTCGATTTATATGGATCAAAGTGAAGCTGATAACTTAACTAGTCAGTTGTCGGGCGAATATAAGGGTATTGGAATTGAGATTTTAACTAATAATGTTATTAATAGTGTTTTTGAAGATTCTCCTGCTGATGAAGCTGGAATAAAAGCTGGTGATATTGTTGTTGCTGTTAATGGAGTAAAAGTAGCTAATAGTAGTGAAACAATATCTTTAATGGCTGAAAGTGATGAAAATTCTCTAGAATTAACTAGAAATGGTGAATCTTATACTGTTAAAGTAAAAAGTGAAGTAATTGAAAAAAATATTATTGTTGGAGAATTGATGGAGGAAAATAATAAAAAAATAGGTTATATCAATATTTCATCTTTTACTAAAAATGTTGATAAACAATTTGAAAAAGTTTTAAATAATTTAGAAGAACAGGGGATGGAATCTTTAATTATTGATTTACGATATAACTCTGGTGGATATTTGGATAAAACACAGAATATTGCTAGTTTATTTTTGGAAAAAAATAAGTTAATCTATTCGTTAGAAAGTAAAGATGGTCTTGAAAAAGTTTATGATAAAACTGGTGAACATAGAAGCTATCCAATTGTAGTAATAATTAATGGAGCATCAGCATCAGCATCAGAAGTGTTAGCTGGGGCTTTAAAGGATAGTTATGGTGCTATCTTGGTTGGTCAAAAAAGTTATGGAAAAGGAAAAGTACAACAGACTATGGATTTAGAAGACGGAGGATTAATTAAGTATACTACAGCAAAATGGTTAAGACCTAATGGAATTTGCATTGATGAAATAGGATTAGAGCCTGATTATGAAGTTATTTTAGATGGTAACCCTTTAGAATGGGAAAGTGATACGCAATTAGAAAAAGCGGTAGAATTGTTAGCAAAATAAAGCTAGCAATTTTTTTGTGATTTGTTATTTTTGAATAATTGTTGTATAATTGTATACGAAAGACGGGATTGTATGAATGATGTAAAAGTTGGTGATCACTTAACAATCCATTGTTATAAACATAATGGAAAAATTCATCGTACTTGGGATGAAGCTACAGTATTAGAAATAAGCGATGAATATTTAGTTTGTGCTAATAATAAAACAAAAGTTACTGAAAATGATGGAAGAAGCCATAAAACTAATGAACCAGCAGTAATGTTTTTTTATAAAAAATATTGGTTTAATGTTATTGGACAATTAAAAAAGCATGGTTTGTTTTATTATTGTAACATTGCTTCACCATATATTATTGACAATGGAATTATTAAATATATTGATTATGATTTAGATTTACGAGTATTTCCAGATGGTGGATTTAGAGTTTTAGATCGTAATGAATATAATTATCATAAAAAAATTATGAGATATTCTGATGATTTAGATTTAATTTTGAAAAGTGAGTTATCAAAATTGATTGAATTAAAAAGAGCTAATGAAGGGCCATTTAAAGCTGGATTAGTCAATGAATATTATGATATTTACAAAAAATTAAAAAAAAGTTAAATTTATGCTTGCATTAATGCATATTATATTGTATACTGAGGAAGAAATGTTGATTAAATCAATGTTTTTTAATTCAAATTATTTCCTTTGAATCTGACGAAAGTTAAAAAATTAAAAAAATGAAAAAAAGTGTTGACAAAGGAAAAATGATTTGATATATTACTAGTGCGCAACCAAAAAGGAGCGCTGAATGATCTTTGAAAACTAAGTAAAAAAGTCAATTTGAGTAGCTTTGATTAAACTAAGATATTGATGATTTAATGATAAATCATTTTTTATTGAGAGTTTGATCCTGGCTCAGGATGAACGCTGGCGGCATGCCTAAGACATGCAAGTCGAACGAAGCGGCCCAATGAAGATGGAGTGCTTGCACAAAGTTGGATTTGGATTTCCGCTTAGTGGCAAACGGGTGAGTAACACGTGGGTTACCTGCCCTTAAGTTGGGGATAACAGTTGGAAACGATTGCTAATACCGAATGTGCTCTATGGAGTAAAGAAGCCCTTAAAGCTTCGCTTAAGGATGGGCCTGCGGCGCATTAGCTTGTTGGTGGGGTAATGGCCTACCAAGGCAACGATGCGTAGCCGAACTGAGAGGTTAATCGGCCACACTGGGACTGAGACACGGCCCAGACTCCTACGGGAGACAGC
>CALVJF010000023.1 GCA_944331885.1 uncultured Bacilli bacterium | reverse complement strand
AAAATGTGCATTTTCTTTTAAAAATACACATTCAACTTTAAATTGCACTTAATTGTGCACTTTAGATTGATTCAACGGAAATAATTAAAAATAATGAAGATTTTCTCTTCATTATTTTTTTATTTGAACATCAAAATTAAATTCTTTTAAAATTTTTCTAAAAGTTTTTATACTATAAGAAGTGGTGCCACGTTCATATTCTTGAATAGTTCTTCTACTTTTACCTATCCTTTTACCAAATTCTTCCTGAGTTAAACCAGTACACTCCCTTATGATTCTAATTATATCTTTATCTTCATATGAATTAAATTTTACTACCATTGACTCCACCCTTACTACAGAACTATTGAAATTATATCTTTAATGTGCTAGCATTAAGACATAAAGCACAATTATATTGTGCATTAATAGTTTGGATGGAAAATATGATAACAAAATTAAAATACTTACTACTTAAAAAGTTACAATTAGTGCCACTAAAAGAGTACAATAAATTAGCTAAGCAGAATGAAACTATCCTTGAAGTTAATAATTTTTTGACTTTTGAAATATATAAAAAATTAAATCAAAAAAATCACTCTAAATAGTTAGCGGAAACCCATGCTTCTATAAAAGGACTAATTTTTACCCAACTACCCTTAGTTCCATAAATTTCTACTTTATCACCATCGTATATCATTCCAATAAGCCTATAATTAGTTCCTGGACCACTACGTATATTTAATTCTTTTGAATTAACTGTTCGATAATTAGGAATTACTTTACCTAAATATGATTTATATACCCACTGATCTAATCCAATTCTTACAAAGTTTCCAAATTCATCATAAATATTTACTTTATCAGCTGTATATAACATTCCAACTACTGGTGCAGATAAAGAAGGACTTTTACGAACGTTTAATCCCTTATAATCTACTCCACTAACATATCTTATATCTTGATTATCAAGATATTTTTTTAATTTATACTTTTCTTCGGTAGTTGAATTTACAATTTGCGTAGGATACACCTCTAAATATTCAAATGGATTAACTGTACTCTCTTTATAAATAACATTTTTATTACTATACAACCCAAAATGTAAATGATTCCCAGTCGACGCTGCCCCAGTTGTACCCATTAAAGCAATTTGACGTCCCTTAGTAACAATATCGCCAACTTTAACAATAATACTATCATCAGCTAAATGTGCATAACAAGAAACCATTCCATTTAAATGCTCTATATAGATAACATTACCACCATTTTTTTGATTTTCAATTCGATATACTACCCCATCATCACAAGCAAATACTGGTTGATTTTTACCTCCATAAGCATTACTCCATCCAAAGTCAATACATTTCCCATAATGTAATCCCTGGGTAATTGCTATATAATTAACTGGATATCGCATAATATCACCCCCTATATATCTTATTTACTTATCAAAATATTACATAATTAAATAATTTATTTTATTTACAAAACATGCTATACTTTAAAAGAAAGAAGATGATACTATGGAATTTGTCGAAAATTTAACTCAACAAGAATATACTGATTTTTGGGCATCCACACCAAACAACCACTTCATGCAATCATACGAATGGGGGATTTGTTGCCAAAAGAATCGTCACCAAATTCCCTATTATGTTGGTCTTAAAGATAATGGAAAGATAGTAGCAGCAGCTCTACTTCTTAAGAAAAAAACACCATTAAATATGTGCTACTTTTATTCTCCACGTGGCTTTACTATGGATTATAAAAAAACAGAAATATTAAAAGAATTCACTAAACATTTAAAAGACTTTCTTAAAAAAGAAAACGCAATTTATTTAAAATTAGATCCACCTATTAAATACCAAACTATTGATTTAGATGGTACAAAAATTGAAGGCGAAAACAATTATCAATTATTTAATGAATTTATAAATCTAAATTATCATCATTGTGGTTTTAATAAACTTTACGAACACAATCAACCTCGCTACACCTTTAGAACCTATTTTAATAAATATAAAGATTTTACAGAAATTGAAAAAAATATTTCTAAAAGTTATCTCCGCAACATTAAAAGAAGCTATAACTACGAACTAAAAATCGACTTATCTAATGATATAAAAACATTTCATGATTTAATTAAAATTAATTCTAATAAAGATGGATTTCATGAATATTCATATAGTTACTATCAAAATATCTATGATGAATTCTCCAAAGTTAAAAATATAAAAATATTTACAGCATCTATTAATCCTCAAAAACTAATAAAAAAATTTGAAGAACAACTTAATATAGAAAAAAATAATGAACGCATTAACAAACTAAATAAAGATTTAGAATATTTTAAAAATCTACAAAATAAAAAGGAACACATAATTGCATCTTTAATTTGTACTTACTCTAAAACTGGCGCTTGGTCATTATACATTGGAAATGATCATACTGCTGAAATAACAGGTACAATTAATCGTTTATATTATGAATTTATAAAAGATGCTTATGAAAATAAATATGACTATGCCGATTTATTTGGTAAAGTTGGTGATCCTAAAACCAAATTTAAAAACCTAGCAGGTATATTTGAACATAAAAGAATGCTTGGTGGCGAATATATAGAATTTATAGGAGAATTTGATTTAATTAATAAACCAATATGGTACAAAATTCTGCCAATTCTATTAAAAATTTATAGAAAGGTCAAAAAATAATATGGAAGTAAAAGTAAAAGGAATTTATAGACATTTTAAAGGAGACCTATATTTAGTAGAAGATATTGCTATACATAGTGAAACTAAAGAAAAAATGGTAATATATCGTGCTTTATATGAAGATTCTAAACTATATGCTCGTCCTTATAACATGTTTATAAGTAAAGTCGACAAAAACAAATACCCTAATGTTATTCAAGAATATCGTTTTGAACTTCAAGATATTCCAAGCCTAAACAAATAAAAACTCTTCTAAAATGATGTGAATCCCATTTAGGAGACATCAAATAAAAAACCAGTATATTAAAAAGAGAAAAGTTATTTTTCTCTTTTTGTGTAAGTTTTTCTCTTTTTCTTAACTTTTGACTTTAATCTAGTTGTGTTATAAAATAATATCCATTCTTCTACAAGTTGAATATATTCTTGTAAAGATGTAATATTATTATTGTACAAAGTTTCTTTTTTGAGAAGTGAATGCCAACTCTCTATTGGAGAGTCGTCAATTGGAGTACCTTTTCTGCTCATAGATATTTGTATTCCGTTTGATTCACAAATTGCTTTGTACTCATAAGATGTATATTGGAAACCTTGATCACTGTGAATGATTAATCCATGTACATCTTTTTCTTTGTCTAATGCTTCATTTAAAGTGTCTATGACAAGGTTATTATCATTATGTTTAGATATTTTATAAGACACAACATGTCTGTCATATAAATCAATTATTGTAGACAAATAAGCTCTAGAATCTTTAAATATTAAATAAGTTACATCTGTATCCCATACTTTATTTGGTTTATCAGTAGTAAAATTCCTATTTAATAAATTGGGTTTAACATTAGCTTCTATCCTTTCTTTTTTATGTTTTGTCTTTGATTTTCTTATATATTCAGCCATTAAATTATATTTTTTCATTATTCTTAATACCTTCTTCCCATTCATAATTACACCATATTTTAGGATTAGACCTTCAACAATCCTACGATATCCATATGTACCTTTAGAATCATTAAATATTTCTTTTATTATTAAATAATCATAATAATCAGGATCTTCCTTGTTTCTATACTTATAATAAGTTTTAGAACTTATATTAAGTACGGCACACATGTTAGTAAGTTTATAATTATTCCTATATAAATTTATAAATGTTATTTTCTCTCTCGTTGTGCCTTGAGGAAGGCCTGGTATTTTTTTAATATTTCATATCTTTCTTTCCAATCTTCTTTGGTTAAATTAGATTCTTTTTTTCTACCACGTTTTTGTCCTTGCCCAATATATTTTTCTGGATGATTCAGTTTAGAAGTCCATGTTTTTATGGTTCCAGATGGGATATTATATTTTTCTGATAAATATTTTATATTGTGCTTTTCCTTATATTCATCTAAAACCATTTCTTTAACATCAAATATATAACTATTAAATTTTTGACCTTTTTTTGCCATAGAAAAATACACCTCCTTTCGGAAGTGTATTATATCATTTTCTTGAACTGGTTTTTTATTTGATGTCTACTCTAAGGGGTGCAGTTCATTAGTATCATAAAGTTTTTTTTAGATATTGATAATAATCTTCAATAGTTTTAAGGATTGCCTCACTAGTGCGGCATTGACAAATTTTGTTTTTCATTTCCTTACTTTCTGGCATTCCTTTTAGATACCAAATAATATGGGAACGAATCTCTAGTAAAGCCAATTTTTCATTTTTGTCATCTTTTAATAATTGATAATGTCTTTTCATCATATTTATTTTATCTACATACGTTGGCTTGGGTATAACTATTTTATTTTCTAAGTATTCAACACATTCCTTTATAAGCCATGGATTACCTAATACTCCCCTACCAATCATAATAGCATCACATTTTGTTTCATCAAGCATTTTTTGAGCATCATAACAACTTTTTATATCTCCATTACCAATTACTGGTATGGAAACATTTTCTTTAACTTCTTTAATTATTTGCCAATCAGCTTGACCACTATAACCCTGAGCTCTGGTACGAGCATGAATTGCGATAGCTTTAGCTCCAGCTTTCTCGCAAATTTTTGCTACTTCTACGGCATTAATGTTTTGATTGTCCCAACCACTACGTATTTTAACTGTTACAGGTACATTCACACTATTAACAACTGCTTTTACTATTTCGTATATCTTTTCGGGATTTTTTAAAAGGGCACTGCCAGCTTGATTACGTATCGCAACTTTAGGGACAGGGCAGCCCATATTTATATCAATCAAAGAAATTTGATGAAAGTGTTTACGAAGTAACTTAGCTGCTTCGGCCATTGTTTCTGGTTCAGAACCGAATATTTGAACACTAATGGGGATATTAAGTTTATCAATTCCATTTAACATTTCCAACGTTTTTTTATTATTTCTAACTATTGCTTCTGCACTTATTAATTCTGTGACCGCAAAACCAACTCCCATTTCTTCGCATATTTTCATATAAGTAGGATTCGATATCCCAGCCATTGGTGCTAGGACTACTTGATTTGGTATTTCAACATTGCCAATTTTAAACTTCATATGTTACTTTTACCTCGGAACCATTTTTTAATAAAAAAGCATTAGCATCATCAGTATCTAGATGTAATTCAAAGTAACCATCATCGCTTATTTTAGTATAAGCTTCAATAATTCCCCTCTTTTCACCTTCAATATGAATATAAACTCTTTGATTATTTGTAACTTGATATTTTTCTTTATCTTTACTATTAATGTGAAGATGACGATTTGCTATTATAACGTTACTTGATAAGTGGACTTCGCCTTTTGGACCAATTAAAGTGATTTGCTCTGAATTTGCTAAATCACCACTAGTTCTTACTGGGGGATTTAATTTTAAGTAATATGCATCAGTTTTAGAAATTTCCACTTGATCATACGAACGGAAAGGTCCTAAAATTCGAACATTATCAATTTGACGTTCACCATTTTTGATAGTTAATGTATAAATAGAAGCATATTGGCCTAATTGATTTAAATCATTTTTTTTGGGTAGTTCTTCCAAGTCAAATAACTTTTTAAAAGTTTCTTTTGTAAGATGAATATGGCGATTACTAACGCCAACTGTTGTAGTTAATTCCATATAAATTCCTCTTTTCTTAGGTATTATATCAAAAAAAGTAAATTTATGATATAGGTTGAAATTAATCTTTGTTATTGTTAAAATAATGGCGTTGGTGAAATATATATGGAAAAATATCGAGAAATCGAAAAAAGTATTATAAAAAAATTTAGAAAAGAAATTTGGAGTAAATTTGTAAAAGGAATAAAAGATTATCAATTAATCCAACAAAATGATAAAGTAGCTGTTTGTATGAGTGGCGGTAAAGATTCATTTTTAATGGCAAAATGTTTACAAGAATTGCAAAGACATGGGCAGATAGATTTTGAGTTAGAATTTATAGTGATGGATCCTGGTTATACAGCATATACAAAAAGAAAAATAAATGATCTTGCTAAAGAGTTAAATGTGCCAATTATAATGTTTAAAACTGATGTATTTAAAGTTGCTAATACTTTAAACAAGGAAGCGCCATGTTATATGTGTGCAAGGATGCGTCGTGGTCATTTATACAGTAAAGCCAAAGAATTAGGATGTAATAAAATTGCATTAGGTCATCATTTTGATGATGTAATTGAAACTATTTTATTAAGTGTTTTGTATGGTGGCGAATTTAAAACAATGATGCCAAAAGTTCATAGCGATAATTTTGAAGGAATGGAGTTAATTCGACCAATGTATTTAGTTAAAGAAAGAGATATAATTGCTTGGACCAAATATAATAATTTAAAATTTATAAATTGTGCTTGTGAATTTACTAAAAAGAATAAGATTAAAAGTGGTACTTCAAAGCGAGAAGCTGTTAAAAAAATTATTGATGAATTACGTAGAGACAATAAATATGTTGAATACAATATTTTTAAAAGTGCCGAAAAAGTGAATTTAAATACTATAATAAGCTACCAAAATGATGCAATTGAAAAACATTTTTTAGATGAATATGATAAACAATAGTATACTATTGTTTTTTTTACATAAAATATAAAATAGTTAGCACTTTTGGTTGACAAGTGCTAACTATTGTGCTATTATTAAATTATGAAAGGATGATGGTATATGAATTTAATACCAAGAGGTTTCTATTTAGATGATATTTTTGATGATTTAGCAGTAAGTAAGCATAATGATATGAAATGCGATATTTATGAAAAAGATAATAAATATCACATAGAAATGGACATTCCTGGATTTGACAAAAAAGATATTAATGTCGAATGTAACAACGGCTATGTAACTATTACAGCTGAGAAGACAACTGAGAATAATGAAGATGAAGATAAAAAGTTCATTCGTCGTGAACGTACTTATGGAAGGATCCAAAGAAGTTTTAATTTTGGTGATGTTGATGAAGAAAACATTAAAGCCGAATTTAAAGATGGAACTTTAAAAGTATGTATTCCAAAAATAGATGCAAATCAATCAAAAAAAATTATCAATATAGATTAATTTATACTCCACTTAGTGGAGTTTTTTTTGTATAATTTTGTTAGGTGATAATATGAAGGTTTTAATAATTTCACACGCTGCCGATATAGATGGAGTTACTCCTATCATTTTGGGGAAATTAGTTTGGGATAAAGATTTAAATTATGTTTTATGTGAAGTAAATGAAATTGATGAGATAATTAAGGAATATATCGAAAAAAATAAATTTAATTTGTATGATAAAATATATATAACTGATCTTAGTATTAGTGAAGATTCTGCAAAATTAATAAATAATAGCATTTATAAAGATAAAATATTAATTTTTGATCATCATTTACCTAGTTTAGATTTAAATAAATATGTTTTTTCTAAAAGTTTAGTTGAAGATGAAAATGGCAAAGTTTCTGGGACTTCTTTATTTTATAAATACTTACTCGATAATTTTAATAACGATTATATAAATTCTAAAGGAATGCAAGACTTTGTAGAATTGGTTAGATTAAATGATACTTGGGAGTGGAAAATAAATAATGTTATTGCAGCGCGAGATCTAGCTAGTCTTCATGCAATATATGGTAATGATATGTTTATTGATAAATATACTAATTTTTTTAAAACTAATCAAACTTTCTATTTTGATGATAAGGAAATATTTTTATTGGAAATGGAAAGAAAAAAAATTAAAGATTATGTTGATTTAAAGGCTCAACAAATGATTGTTGGCAAATTATTGAATTATAAAGTGGGATTTGTTTTTGCAGAATTATATCGAAGTGAGTTAGGTAACGATTTAGCAGAAAGATTTAAAGATTTAGTTGATTTTATTGTAATAGTTAATGTTAGTCGTAGTATTAGTTATCGTGGGATTAAAGATATAAATTTAAATGAAGTTGCTGAAATTTTTGGTGGTCATGGTCATAAAAATGCTGCTGGAAGTCCTCTTCCACAAAATTTACACGCTGAAATATTGAATGTAATTTTTAAAAATAAATAGCAATAAAAAATAGTTGTATTTCAACTATTTTTTTGACTAATTTTATATATTATTATAGCTATTATTGCTCCTATAAATGGACATAGTATAAATACCCATAGCTGTTTTAGGTATTCTATTCCCATTAGTATTGCTGGGCCAATGCTTCTTGCTGGGTTGGCTGAAGCATTGGTATATGGAATAGCAAATAAGTATATTAAAACTATTGTTAGGGCAATATAAAGCTCTTTATTTTTATCTTTTTTTAGATAAACAATTGTTAATATTAAACTAATAATAATTTCAATAGTTATTGCTTGAGCTAAATTGGCTCCTATTATGGAGTTTAAACCATAACCATTAGCTCCCAGTGAACCATATTGGCCAAGAATTATACCTAATATTTCTGCTCCAATAAAGCCACCTAAAACTTGTCCAATTATTTCTATTAACCCCTGTTTTATTTTTTTATTTTTAAGAAGAATATCACTAAATGTTAATATGGGATTAAATGTACATTTATCTTTGTTAAATATGTAGGATGCAATTAGATAACTTGTAGCAAATCCTATTGCAATTGTTAATAAAGTAAACGCACCAGGTAAATTTACACTTGTACCTAAAATAGTGTTACTAGTCGATGCTATTCCACATCCCATTAATATTATTATTGCCGTTCCTATTAGTTCCTTTAAAGATTTTATCATTTATTCACTTCCTATTACATAAGTTTATTATATAACAAATATTTAAAATAAACTATTGATTTTTTTTGAATATATGCTATAATTTTAATTACTTGGTGTTAATGCGGGTGTAGTTTAATGGTAGAGCTTCAGCCTTCCAAGCTGATAACGTGGGTTCGATTCCCATCACCCGCTCCATTTGAAAACAACTTACGGACTGTAAAAAGTTCGTGAGTTTTTATTTTATATAAAAGCATTGTTCTCTTTCTAGGAAGGAGGACATTTTTTATGCTTAAATTCAAGACTATTCAGACTTTAAAACCAAATACTGAAATACTTGAAGTAATTAAAGATTACAAGTATAAAGTAAAAAATGGCAAAATTAAGCATTTATTACATATGAATTTACAAGTTATAGAGCCTACTTTTTATCTAATTACATATCCTATTACTCTTACAATACTAGAATACAAAGTAAATGAAATATCTAACAAACCATTTTATACTAAAGA
>CALVJF010000022.1 GCA_944331885.1 uncultured Bacilli bacterium | reverse complement strand
GGTAAACCAGATATTAATATTGATACCGATGATGATCAAAAACCAGACAAAGGAAATATTAATATCGATACCGATGGCGATGGCCAATGCGATCTTAATTGTGATTCAAACAATGATGGAAAAGCCGATATTAATATTGACACCAATGGCGACAAAGTATGTGATTTAAATTGTGATACTAACTATGATGGCAAATGTGATTTAAATTGTGATACAAACAACGATGGAAAAGCAGATAATAATGTTGATACAAATAACGATGGTATTTGTGATGAAAACTGTGATAATATTACAAACATAGATAAACTGACAATTAAGGATATTACAACATTAGTTGTTAAAGATATAATGCCTGGATGGAAAGGAAAACAAACTTTCATAATCACCAATGATTCATCATCAACAATTAGTTACAACCTAAATTGGATAGAAGTAACAAATACATTTAATAGAAAACAAGATTTTATATATACATTAAAAGTCATAAAAAATGGCAAAGAGCAAACATTAGTAGCATCTAAAAGTCTTCCTTCAGTAACATCTGTCTTAGCTAGTAATCAAACAATCAGCGCTAAAAGTCAAAATACTTACATATTAGAGTATGAATACAAAAATCAACAACTAAATCAAGATATAGATCAAGGGAAAAAATTTGAGGGAAGAATCCAGATTAACAAAATCAATTAAAAATACATGTTTAACATGTATTTTTTATTTATATTTACAAAAAAATTTTTCTGCTAAAGAGACTATAATAAACATCAAGTAAGAGATAAATAATAAAATAAATATTCCAGATATGACAAGGTTTAAATTAAAGACTTGCGTACCATAAATTATCAGATATCCTATACCTCGTTTACTAACTAAAAATTCTCCCATTATTACTCCAATTAATGTCATAGAAATATTTAATTTTAAAGTAGACATAATAGTACCAATAGAACCAGGTAAAATTAAATATCTCATAATGTCAATTTTATTAGCACCAAAAGAATTAAGTAATTTTAATTTTATTTTATCTGCGTTTTTAAAACCATTTAATATAGTTAAAATACTAACTATCAAATTTATTAACAATGCCATAAAAATTATAGTTTTATTGTTTGCACCACACCAAATTATTAACATTGGCCCAAGTGCAACTTTAGGTAAAGAATTTATCATAGTTAAGTATGGATCTATAATTTTATTAAGAATTGGCACCAGATAAAGCAAGATAGCAATTCCTAATCCTAAAAAAGCACCCAAAACAAACGCAATAACAATTTCTATCATAGTAGCAGAAAAATGTGTTAATAATTCTCCAGTTATCAACAATTCCCAAATTGTTTTAAAACATAGTAAAGGACTAGAAAAAATAAAACTATTAATAATTTTGTATTTACTACATAACTCCCAAGTTAATAAAAAAGTAAATCCTAAAATAATTTGACTAACTAAAACAAATCTTTTTTTAAATCTAATTCGTCTTATATAATCTTTTTGCTCATTTGACAAATGCATCAATATCTTTCCAAATTAAGTCATAATAGTAAGCGAATTCTTTAGCTTTTCTATTTTCTATAGGATTTGATTTGTTAGTTAAATTTATATCATATATTTTTTTTATAATTGCAGGCCTTTTAGTTAATACAATAATTTTATCGGCCATGCTAATAGCTTCAGCCAAATCATGGGTAACCATAATTGCTGTTTTCTTTTCCTTTTTAATTATTTTATAAACATCATCACTTACTGCTAATCTAGTTTGATAATCAAGAGCTGAAAAAGGCTCATCCAATAATATTATTTCTGGATTTAAAACTAAAGTTCGAATTAAAGCTACTCTTTGTCGCATCCCGCCAGATAAACAAGAAGGATATTTATTTTTAAATTCACCTAAATTGTAACTATCTAATAAATAATCAGCATAAGCTAACTTATCGTTAGTTACTTTTTTTTGAATTTTCAAGCCTAATAAAACATTTTCTTTGATAGTTAACCATGGAAATAATGCATCTTGCTGTAACATATACCCAATACTTTTACTATCTTTTATTTTCAATGTGCCACTACTTTGTTTTTCTAAGCCAGCTATGATATTTAATAATGTACTTTTTCCACAACCACTACTACCTACTATGGCAATAAATTCTCCTTCATTTACATCAAAAGAAAGATTTTTTATTGCTTCTATTTCTCCCTGTTGAGAATGATAATTTTTACTAATTTTTTCTATTTTTAATAAATTATTCATAACTAATATTTTTTATTAAATAATCATATGGTACGTAATCAGGAATCATATCAGCATTTATCATCATTTCTTCCAAATTTTCAAAACTTTCTCTACTTATATAAGTATTACTAAACCAACTATCAGCTTCTCGATACCTTTTAATTATTTTAGTTATTTCTTCTATACTAGAGTCAGGAAATTGAGGACTAATAATTTGGGCTAATTTTTCATCATCATTATTAAAAGTATACTCTATTCCTTTATTTAATGCTTTAACAAATCTTTTAATTAAATCTTCATTGTTTTCTAAATAACTTTTCCTAGCTAAAAAAGTGGTATAAGGAACTTCACCAGATAATTTACCAATACTAGCAACTACATAACCAAGACCTTGTTCTTCTAATTTTGTAGCATTAGGTTCAAAAAGATTAACATAATCACCAATTCCTGCAATAAAACTACCGGATAAAGAAGCAAAATCTACATTTGTATTAATATTAATTTTATTTTTATCAACGTTCTGCGTTTTTAAAGCATTTTCAAAATTTAAAACTGGCATTCCCCCCACACGACCAGCTAATACTTCTTTACCATATAGGTCTTCTAGATTAAAATCAGAATCTTTTTTCCTTGCCACAATAAATTGTCCATCTCTTTTTGTTAAGCCAGCAAAAGAAACTAAATAGTCACTTTCACCACCATTATATACATAAATAGAACTTTCAGGACCTGCAAAACCAATTTGAACATCATTAGATAATAAAGCTGCACTAACTTTATCAGCCCCACTAGTCAATATTAAATCAATTTCGATGTTTTCCTCTGCAAAAAAACCTTTTTCGATAGCAACATACCATGGTGTATAAAAAACACTATGGGTAACTTCAGCAACTGTTATCTTATCCATTGAACTATTATCATTTTTGTAAAATGTCAAAATTGCAGTAACAATAACTAATGTTAATGTCAATATATAAATAATTGTTTTTTTCATAAAACCTCCTTTATATTCTGCTGTATTATATGAAAAAAAAATTCAAGAGTTACTTATTTACTTTTTAATTTAAATTTGATATAATCAACCTATAATAAGCGAGGAGTGACAGTTTATGGGAAATAAACCATTATTAAGTATTGAACAAAGAACCTTGTTAGATAGACTTTACAATTTAAAAAGTGAAGATAGTGAGATATTACGCGGAATTAAAGCTGATATTGACCAAACAAAAACTGATTTTCAAGTTCTTTCTGGAGAGTCAACTGATTTAGAAACTCAAAAAACAACTTTGTCAACAAGAAGAGGAGATTTGGACTCACAATATGCTAAAATTTTAGAGGACTTAAAAGGAATGAGTAGAGAATCATACGCTACATTATTAGATGAAGCTCATGAAGAATTTGATCCAGAGCAAATGTTAGAAAGAATTAAAGAAAAAATTCCTAATCGTTTAAAAGAAATAGATGAACAAATTTCTAATTTTGAAAAAGATATAGATAGTACCAAGAAGAAGATTGCTGATAATGAAATCAAAGCTAAGGAATTAGAAGGTAGATTATCCGATGCAATACAAATGCAAGAGCGTTTAGCTAAATTAATTTCAGAATCTTTACATGGTAATGGTAGTATCACTAGGGATTCAGTTCAAGATTTATTACTAAATGTTGGTTTCTTAGAAGAAGAAACAATCGAATTAGGAAAAATGATTCTTTTCCCACAAGGAACACTATCAGAATACGATAAAGAATATCAAGAAAGACAAAATCGTGGTAAGAGTATTCAAGAAGTATTTGAATCTGCCAAAGCCGCTCAAGAATATCAACCATCTGAACCTGAAGCCCAAAAGGTTGTTGAAACAGAACCTGTAGTTGTTACTGAATCCGAACCAATTAACGAAGAAGACTTTTCAGATTTTTTAAAAGAAACAGGCATAAATCCTGAATACTATAATAATGAAATATTAAATGCCTTAAAAAGTGCTAATTGTTCAGAATTAATCAAAGATAATATGAACTTTTTACAAAGTCTAGAAATATCAGATAAAACAATTGCTAGATATTATATGTTATTAACTGACCAAGAATTAATTTCAAAAGTCAATTATTTACAAGAACAAGGAAAGAGTTCAAAAGATATCGAATTAGGTATTACTATTTTACTAGCTTATTCTTATGCTGATTTAATAGCTTTAAAAAATGCCTGTGATGAATATGGCTTAGAGTTTAATAGTTTACCATTAAATTTAATTGCCACTTGTGGTTTAGCAAATTTATTAACAAATTTACAGGAATTAAACAATAGAGGCATTGAGTTAGACAAAATGGAAATAAGTAAGTTTTCAGCAAGCTTATTTATAGATCCTGAACAATTCAAAAATAATTTAGAATTAATAGTAAAATATCAATTATCATTAACTAAAAGAAATAGTAAAGTTGCTATTCAAGCATTGGCAAGCGAAACTATGGAATTAGCAAGAGGTATAGATGCTTTAATAGAAATAAACGCTGAAAAGGTATTAGAAAATAACCCTGAAGTATTAAGTGGCGATTTAATAGGGTTAGTAAATAGAATTTTATATTGTCAAGAACATAATATTCCAGTTTATAAAGATAATGGTGCATTAAAAGACTATATAATTTCTGATTTAGAATTTAAATTAGCTTATGGCATTGAAACTCCTAGATTACTTCCAAGTTTTAAGGAATCAATCGCTTCTTTAAGTAAAGTTACAAATGAATCCACATTAATAGAAATATTGAATAAAATGGATTTTACAACCTTATACTTAGGAGCAAGAAATATATCAGATGAAAATACATATTTTGATTTAATGACCTATACTGAAGCAGTAAATAGCAAATCAGAGAGAAATGAATATGGTTACGAAATTGATGGAACACAAATATCTCGTGAAAGATTTGAAAGAAATATTATCTTCCTTCTAAATCAACATGCTGAAGCAAGTCAAGAAGAAATGATGACAGTGGCTTTATTATTTGGAACATTGAAGACTGAAGAAGAAATGAAAAGAGTTGCTGATAAAATGGGTTTTAATTTACCCGCAGTAGGAGGGGTAACATTATGAAATTTTTAAAAGATCTAGGCTTTGAACCAGAAGAAATTAAATCAATTGAAAAAAATATTCCCAAGCTAATAAAAGAACAAATAAATAACTCCCAAGAATTAGTAAAAGCAAATATTCAATATTTAAAAGATCTTGGTGTAAACAATTACAAAAAAGCGTTTAGTTTATACTATGATATGTTTTTAATGGACAATAGTGCTTTTATAGAAGTTTTTTCAAAATACGATCATGACGACTTACTTGCTAAATTAGAAAAAAATATTAATATAATTGAACATTTATAAAAAACACTTAATTAAAAAGTGTTTTTTTATGTTATAATTTTAAATAACAGGGTGATTTATAATGGATTATTTAAAAAACTTAAATCAAAAACAAATTGAAGCTGTAACACATATAGATGGACCATGCTTAGTCCTTGCCGGAGCAGGTTCGGGTAAAACAAAAGTATTAACAACTAGAATAGCTTATTTAATAGATCAAGGAATATTTTCCAATCAAATTTTAGCAATAACGTTTACTAATAAAGCCGCTAAAGAAATGCGTGAGCGTTTAAACGTATTAGTGCCAAATAATAATGTTTTTGTTGGAACTTTTCACTCTTTAGGAGTTAGAATTATTAGAGAAAATAATGAATTACTAGGATTAGATAAAAACTTTACTATTCTTGATAGTGAAGACGTTCTTTCCATTATTAAAAAGATTCTTAAGGATAATGGTTATGATCCAAAATTAAACTCTCCAAGTTATATCCGTAATCGTATAAGTTTTATTAAAAATGAAATGCTTGGAGCCGGAGAAATAGCTAAATTTTTCAATACTCCTCCAGAAAAGGTAGCTGAAAAAATATATTATGAATATGAAGAAATTTTACATCGTAATAATTCAGTTGATTTTGACGATTTATTAACTTTACCAGTTAAATTATTTTCAGAACATAAAGAGATTTTGGAAAAATATCAAGATCGTTATCGCTATATTTTAATAGATGAATATCAAGATACTAATGAAGTACAATATAAATTTAGTAAAATGCTTGCTAAAAAATATAAAAATTTATTTATTGTTGGAGATCCTGATCAGTCAATATACATGTTTAGAGGAGCTAATTTTCGTAATATATTAAATTTTGAAAATGATTATACTGAAGCTAAAGTAATACCATTAGAAGAAAATTATCGTTCAACTAACTATATATTAAAAGCTGCCAATTCAGTCATAAAAAATAATAAAGAACGTAAAGAAAAAACATTATACTCAGCCAAAGGTGATGGAGTAAAAGTTAAATATTTAAGAGCCTATGATGGCAAGCATGAAATAACTTTAGTAATAGAAGAAATAAAAAAACTTTTAGCTAACGGTTTTAACAAAAAAGACATTGGTGTTTTATATCGTACCAATGCTCAATCTCGTTTAATTGAAGAAATGTTTATTAAAAGTAATATTCCATATAAAGTTGTTGGAAGTTATTATTTTTATAATCGTAAAGAAATAAAAGATTTACTATCGTATTTAAAGTTAATACATAATCATCATGATGACATTAGTTTAAGAAGAATAATTAATACTCCTAAAAGAGGAATTGGCCCAACGTCCATCAAAAAAATTGAACAAGCAGCTAAAGAACAAAATATCTCTATGTTTGATGCAATTAATAGCGGTAAAGAATTAGACTTTAAAAACTTAATCATAGAATTAACTAAAGAAAGTGAAAATTTATCATTAACTGAATTAATCGATTTAATTTTAGACAAAAGTGGTATTAAAGCAGAATTAGAAAATGACCATAATCTTGAAAATGAATTAAGAATTGAATACTTAATGGAATTTAAAAGTATCACGGCTTCTTTTGAAGAAAGAACAGGCAGTGTAAATCTTGCCGATTTTCTAGAAGAGGTAAGTTTAATAGCAGACATTTCCGAACATCGTGATACCGATGACGTTGTTACATTAATGACTATTCATAGTGCAAAAGGTTTAGAATTTGAAGCAGTATTTTTAGTTGGAATGGAAGAAGGAATATTTCCTCACTCCAATGCCTTTCTTGAAGAAGGGGGGCTTGAAGAAGAAAGAAGACTTTGTTATGTAGGCATTACTAGAGCTAAGCAACAATTGTTTATTAGCAATGCTAAAAGAAGAATTTTATATGGGAAAGAAACTACTAATCTTCCAAGTCGTTTTATAAGTGAAATTGACCAAGAATTACTTGATATACCAAACACTTCATTACATGAACAGAATATTATAAAAAAAGAAGAAATGTACAATAATGAAGATATAGATTATAAATGTGGTGATGTCGTAATGCATACAATTTACGGCCGAGGCGTAGTCGTTGAATTATTAGGCGATTTTATTAATGTCGCTTTTGCTAAAAATTATGGAATACGTAAATTAATGAAAAATCATAAAAGTTTAAGAAAACTATAAGGAGGAAAAAATGAGTATCAAAAAATGTATTATTCCAGTAGCTGGAAGAGGAACTCGTTTCCTACCAGCTACTAAATCTGTTTCTAAGGAAATGTTACCAATACTTTCCAAACCCACTATATTATTATTAGTCCAAGAATGCTATCGTAGTGGTATTCAAGAAATTATTTTTGTTGTTGGTAAACATAATTACCACCTACTTCAAAATTTTTTTACAAACAATCAAGAACTAAATGAATTTTTAGGTAACGATCCTAAACGCGAGCTATTAAATGAATTAGAAGAAATAATAGCCAATGTAAAATTCCAATATGTTTATCAAGATGAAAACATCCGTGGAACCGCTGGAGCAATATATGCAGCACGAAATTTTATTGATAATGAATACTTTGGCGTAATGTATGGCGATGACTTAATAAAAGCTAATCAACCGGTTTTAAAACAATTAATTTTAGAACATGAAAAAAATAATTGTAATGTTATTGGTGTCGGAGAAGTTCCGTTTGCAAAAGTATCTAATTATGGTGTTGTTGCTTATAAAGAAGATAATATTGTTTCTGGAATTATCGAAAAACCCAAACTGGAAGAAGCTCCTAGTAACCATGTATTACAAGGAAGATTAATTTTAAATTCTACTATTTTTGATAAGATTTTAACATCTCCTAAACATAATAATAATGAATACTATTTACCAGAAGCATTAATGGCATTAAATGAAGAGGTAAGAGCTGTAAAGTATCAAGGAAATTATTACGATATTGGTAATAAATTAGGGTATCTTAAAGCAAACATAGCTTATGGTTTAGAGGATAATACAATTAATCAAGAATTAAAAGAATATCTAAAAGGGATAATTAATGATGGACATTAGAAATCGAATCCAAGAATTAGTAAAAATTTTAAACCAAGCTAATCAAGAATACTATTTAAATGATAACCCAACTTTAACTGATAATGAATACGATTCCTTATTAGCAGAGTTGTTTCGTTTAGAAGATCAATATCCTCAATATAAATTACCAGATTCTCCAACTGAGTCAGTTGGTACTAAAATTATATCTGAATTTCAAAAAATAACCCATTCCACTCCTATGTTTAGTATTGCTGATGTTTTTAACGAAGAAGAAGTAATAGATTTTCTTCGTAAAATTGAAGAAACTGTTCCCAATCCTGAGTATGTTTGTGAATTAAAAATGGATGGTTTAGGAGTAAACTTAATTTATGAAAAAGGCCTCTTAAAAAGTGCAGCAACAAGAGGTGATGGGATAGTAGGAGAAGATATTACTCACAATGTTAAAACTATCAAATATTTGCCACTTAAACTAAATGAGCCAGTTGATTTAGAAGTACGTGGTGAAATTTACATGAGTAAGAAAACATTTAATGAATTAAATCAAAAAAGAATTGCCAATAACGAGCAACCTTTTCAAAATCCTCGCAATGCTGCCGCCGGTTCAGCACGACAATTAGATAGCAAAATTGCTAAAGAACGTAAGTTAGATATAATTTTATATCATGTTCCTAATGATAATCATGAAACCCATTTTGAAACATTACAATATTTAGAACATTTAGGGTTACCAGTTAACAAAAATAGCAAATTAACAAAAAGTAAAGAAGAAGTATTAAAATTTATTGATTACTGGACAACTA
>CALVJF010000021.1 GCA_944331885.1 uncultured Bacilli bacterium | reverse complement strand
ATTTTTCCCAATGACAAAAACTTGATTTTTTAATTCAAAATCACTCAGAATTCTTAATTCACCTTTAATTCCATGAGTATTAACGATTTTTCCTACGTTTATATAATCCATTTTTCGCCTTCTTTCCAAACTCAGCCACTACTGCACTAATAGTAAAAGAAACTTGTCCTTGATCATTATCTATATTTACAAAAACGTTATCATAACCCTTAGCTTCCAGAGCAGACTTTAACAACATAATCATTCCCATTTTTTCCAATGGAATTAACCTTTTTACAGCCTCACCATGATAATATTCTTCATCCACTGCATCAAAACCAACGCCATTATCATCAGTAAAATATTTCTTAATCTCTACTAATTCTGAACAACTATACCAATTAATTAAAACTTCTTTTACCAAACTGTAAGCTTTTTCTTCACTAAGTTTAAATTTTTCCATCAAAACCACCCTATCTATTTAACTCATACATTATAATACTTGCCGCTATCGCTGCATTTAAACTTTCACAATTGTCACTCATTTTAATGTATAAATAATCATCACACGAATTTAAAACTTCTTCACTTACTCCTCGACCTTCATTACCAATTATTAAAGCCCATTTATCAAATAAATTAATTTTTTTAACTTCTAAACCATCTGTTACTCTAGTCCCTAAAATTCGATAATTATCATTTTTTAATTTTTCAATAAGATTTAGTACATTTCCGCTTAGCAAATTTATTTTAAATAACATACCTTCACTTGAGCGCACAACTTTACTATTATAAGCATCAACACAGCCCTCACCTAAAAAAATATTTTTAACTCCAAAAGCAACCGCACTACGTATAATAGTACCCAAATTACCCGGATCTTGAATTCTATCCAAAATTAATACATTTCCTTCAATATCCTTAATTTTATTCTTTTTAACAACCGCCATAATTTTAGGAGCAGACTCTAATTCGGAAATTTTATTCATTATTTCTTTTGTTACATGGTAAGTAGGAACGTCATACTCATCTTCAGACACTGTCATTACACATTCTACAATTCCGAAATTTAAGGCTTCTTTTACTAAATGCTCACTTTCAACAAGATATAATCCTTCCTCTTCCCGATACTTTCTTTTATTTAATTTTGACCAATATTTAACTTTATCATTAGTTAGACTAGTAATTTCAATCATTTTAACCCCTCCCTTAATCTTTTTCGAGCTAGTTTATAATTTGGATAATACTTCTCAACTTTTTGCCAAAATCTTGCACTATGATTTGCTTCATAAAAATGACACATTTCATGAATTATAACGTAATCTAATAAATCAATATCCCGTTTTAATAGTTCAGTATTTAAAGTGATTATTTTATCACGCACATTACAAACACCCCACCTTGTTTTCATTTTTCTTAATCGCAAACGAAAATTTGGAACATCGACAATTACTTTTTTTGCATCTTCAACTCTAATACCAAATAAGCGTTCACACTCTTTTAAATAAAATTTTTCTAGTTCTTTATGACTCTTAGCAAAAATATAGCCATCTTCAATGTAAACATTATCTACTTCACCAATTACTATTATATAAGGCTTTCCTAAGTAGTAAAATAAATTTTCTGCATCTAAATTCTCTTGAATTTTTTCATACATCTTTAAAATAGCCTGCTTATTATTAACAATCAAATCCTTAATTTTAGATTCTCCTACAAACCGATTACAATAAACATATAACTTCCCATCTTCCTTAAAACGAAAATATATATTTTTATTATTCTTATAATTAATAACCACATTAATTTCAATGTTATCTAGTAAAATAGTCATAAGTGCCACCTAACATTATTTTAACATAAATTTTATTGTAAAACACTAAAAAAGAAGGATTAAAATCCTCCTCCTCCACGGCCACCGCCTCCAAAACCTCCTCCCGAAGAGAATCCACCACCAAATCCTCCTCCCGAAGATGAAGTACTTATAGCTTTAGAAGCACTAGCCCTAGATGCTGCTGAAATTGCAGAATTTACTGAAGAATTAACAACGTAACTCATATGATAAAAATTATTATAAACTAACAAATCAGAATCTAATACAACATCATTACTGAATTCCTTAATTTTAACATTCATTACTTTTTGAACTTTATCAGCAATTCCAAATAATACAGCATAAACTAAATATTTCTCCCACAATTCTATTTCTGGCAATTCCTTGATTGAAAAGTTTCCAAAATCCTCTAAAAAGTTTTTAAAAGCCTTCCATCTTACATAATGTTCATTCCCTTTTTTAGTTCTTCTTTTAAAAGCCAAAACATATATTACAAACGCAATACAAGGAACAATTAGCCAATCAAATAAAGTAGTAGTCACAACATTATTCATTGAAGCAAACCAAACAATCACGCCAATTATCCCATAAACAATTCCAATAGTTTTAATTCCGCCATGTTCTTCATAAAAATTCTGTTCTTTAGCATTTGCTATAACAATATTTTTCCAATTATTATAATTAGCATTAAATTTATCACATGTTGCTGAAGATTTAGCATATTTTTGTAAATCTTTAGTGCTAAAATGTTTACCGTCGCCAATATCCTCAAACAAAAATTTAATTAAGTTTTTCTCACTTTCACTTAGATTATCCTCATTATCAAGAGTATACATATATTCATCTTTATCTAAAACAACATAAGAAATATTCTTTTTATATATTAAATTCATGATAACAGCACTCATGGCATTAGGAGTTATGCTTTTATTCATCAAATAATCAATTACTTCTAAACCATAATCATTAATAAATTCCCGGTTATACTTATGTCTAAAATTAGAATCATACTCTCGATCATATTTAAAATATACATAAATAGCTAATCCCATTAAACCAAGTAAATAAAGAATATCAACTCCAATAAATACCATATTTTTAAACTGTATATTTTCTCTTATAGCATTGGCTTCCGCAGCTCTACGATTTTCAATACTTAATATATCATTTAATGCATTAACATTAGTTTTATCTAAGGAATTATCATCCCTAATCAAATTTTTATCAAAAATTATTCTTATATCAAGATCGCTATTAGCAAAATAATCACTCATTTTTGCAACAACTTTTTGGTCATCAACACTTTCAATAGTTCCTTGTAATCCTCCATGTCCCCAAAAGCGTAATTGATTAGTACTTCTTTTTGGCAAATTAATAGTTATCTCAACATTATCTATATCATCTCGAAATGCATTACCTAAAAAACCATAATATAACTCTGCAACATCGTTATGCATAACTACTGCGTCATTAATAATATATTCTAAATAAATGGTTGCTACATCTTTTTTGATAGGGCGGTAAATCCTAACTTTATATCCCCCATCAACATCTGTCTTAGTATAAACACCATAATCTCCAACATCAGCATAACTAACTTCATTAAAAATATCTAGATTACCATTACCATCAACAACTCGACCATCATAACTTCCTACTTTTACAAAAGTAATATCAGTTGGATTATATATAGGATCTTGTTCGAATTTAATATATTCATTGGTATTAAAGTTAGGATTATTATAAAAAAACTCATTTTCAAATCCATTTAAACTACCATCAATTACCATATATTCCTTAATAAGTAAATCCCCATCATCACTAACTTCCCCATCTATAACATAATCTGTAATCTCATATTTATTACTATCAAAATTAATAAAAGAAAATAAAAAAGGTAAAAAATATAATAATACAAATATAACCCAAAAAACTTTCTTTCCCATCAAAAACACCTTCTATTAATTACAAGTATAACATACAAAATAAAAATGTAGAATACTCTACATTTAAAATTTAACACTAACATTTTGTCTTTCAGTTTCATCAACTTCATAAAATACTTCTTCTTTAAATTTAAATAAACCAGCCACAATATTACTAGGAAACATTTGTACTTTATTATTATATAAAAGTACAGTATCATTATAAAATTGTCTTGCAGCAGCTATCTTATTTTCAGTTTCTGAAAGTTCACTTTGTAAAGACATAAAATTAGTATTTGCTTTTAGATCTGGGTAACTTTCCGCTAAAGCAAATAATTTAGAAATTGCATTAGTAAGTTCTCCGTTAGCTTTCATTTCTTCTTCAGGCGTAGTAGCAGATAAAAAAGTATTTCTTGCTTGTATAACATTTTCCAATGTTTCACTTTCATGCTTTGCATAGCCTTTAACAGTTTCGACTAAATTAGGAATTAAATCAAATCTTCTTTTTAATTGCACATCAATTTGTGCCCATTGATCTTTTACCCTATTTCTTAAGCCAATTAAGCTATTATAAACACCAGCAATAAATATACCAATTACTACCAAAACACCTAAAATGATTAAAAATGGTACCATAAATCTATCCTCCTTATATAAAAAATATTATCACAATTATTAATTTAATACAACAAAAAGACATATAATTAATTGGTGATTATATGTCTTTTTTCATAACAGGCTTACTAGTTGGTATCGTGAGTTTAATTCCTGGAATTAGTGGTGGAACAATCATTTTATTAAGAAATCAATATGAAGAAATTTCCCAAATAATTTCCCATTATCAAAAAAATAAAAAACAAATATTTTACTTAATAAGTGGTGTTATTATAGGAGCAATATTATTTGCCAAAGTTGTTGAATTATTGTTTCAATATTTACCCACTGAAACAATAATGCTATTCTTTGGATTTCTACTATTTTCAACACCACAGCTTATTCATAAAGAGAAAAAAAATATTAATTTACTTGGTTTAATCATTGGCGCACTAATAGTTTTTCTAATTTTTCTTAATATTCCAGCATCGGAGCCAATAATAACCAATTATCCGCAATTAACAATTAGTTTCCTTATTTTATTTGCTTTATCAGGATGTTTAGACGGTTTTATTACTATTTTGCCAGGAATATCTGGAAGTATGGTTTTAATGCTTTTAGGTCCCTATTATCTTTATAAGTCTTACTTAGCTAACCTTTCATTATCTAATATTTCCTTTTTAATTCCCTTAACCATTTACTTTATTTCCGATTTAATAGGCATTTTTATAGGTTCAAAATTATCCATTTATTTTCTTCAAAAGCATCATAATCTTTCCATAAGTATAATTATAGGTTTTGTTGTCGCTAGTTTAATAATTTTAATTCCTTTTTCCGCTTTTAATAATCTAAATACAATTTTAACAAGCATTATTTCATTAATAATTAGTTACATAACTATTGAATTTATAAATTTTTTTACAAACAAAAGCACCACTTAAATAGTGGTGACTATTTATTCTTCAAACCAATTAAATTTTAAAGCGAAGAATCTATATAAAACTTTAATTAGTGCCATACATGGTGTAGCTAAAATCATTCCAATTATTCCAAAGAAATAACCAAATATTAACAACCCAATAATTATGGTAACTGGATGTAACTTCATAGTTTTACTCATTACCATAGGTTGTAATACCATATTTTCTATCATCTGTACCACAAAAACAATTAGTATAACCAAAATACCTACAATCGTACTTTGACTAAATCCAACAATAACTGCCGCTGCCCCACCAATATAAGGCCCAATATAAGGAATTAAATCGGTAATACCGCAGAATAACCCAAATAGAATTGGAGCTTTTAATCCAATGGCAGCAAAACCTAAACTATCACCAATAAAAACCATAAAAGCTACCAAAAAAGTTCCATTTACAGTTTTTCTAATTTCTACGCCAATATTTTCCAATAAGGATTTTATTTCAAAACGATTCTTTTTTGGTAATAACTTTACCAAATGATTAGTTGTTTCATCAAAATCAATCATCATATATAACGCAACGATAAATCCAATAGCAATTACCCCAATTCCTGAGAACAAGCTTTTTAAAATATTTAAAATCATCGTTGGCAAATTAGTAGCAATATCACTAAAAATATTACCAATATTAGCAAAAACATTTTCCTTCATTGTTACTACATCCAATGCATCAATAGCTGCCAGCCTATCAAAGAATCCATCAATGAATCCCTCTAATGAATTAGCAATTCCTGGGATAGCTTTTATTAAATCATTCAATTGATTATATACTGTTGGAACTAAAACACTAAAGAATATAAGAATACAAGCAACAAATATCAAGAAAACAATAACGGCTGCTAAAGCTCGCGAAACTCCTTTTGCGCATATTTTTCGTACTAAAGGATCAAGTAACCAAGCAATTATAAAGCCAATAAATAATGGTGTAATTACTTTTAAAATGCTTAATACAAAAGTTAAAATTCCCCATTCTTTGACTAATAATGTAGCAATAAAAACTATTCCTACAATCATTACAATATAAAACAAATCTAAAATCTTTTTCGATAATTTAACAACTTCATTAATTTGTTTATAGTCAATCTCCTCTTTCTTTTTCATACAATCACCCTCTATTTAATAATAACACAAATAAATAACTAAAAAAAGACCATTATTGGTCTTAATTCATCATGCTGTCAATTGTATCCTTAGCTTCATTTAACATTTCTTCAATTGATTTACGTTGCTTTCTTTCAATCATATATAAAGCACCCATTCCCATTAGCATACCACCAATAACCAAACCAGCACTATTCATTTTTTTCATACTAATCATCCTTTCACTATTAGTATGATTAATTTATTAAATTTTATTCATTAATTGATCAATTAATGCCGTTTTTCGACCATTACTATATTCATTATTAATTCCTAACATAAAAGCTTCTGCTTCGCCAATAATTACCAAACTTTTTTTAGCTCTACTAACACCAGTATATAAAAGTTTATTATAAAGCATTTTATAATAACTTTTACACACAGGCATAATAACATGAGCAAATTCACTTCCTTGAGCTTTATGAATAGTAATAGCATAAGCATGTTTAATACTACTTAAATCATCTTTTTCATATTCCACTTTGTTACCATCAAAATCAATTAAATAAATTAATTTATTACTATCACCAACTTTTTTCTTAATCTTTTCAATAAAGCCAATATCTCCATTAAATACATTACAATCAGGATTATTTACCAATTGCAATACCTTATCCCCTTCTCGGTAAATGACATCTCCAACCTTAGATTCCTTTTTACCATCGGCACGCGGATTATATAAATCTTGTAATAATAAATTTAAATTATCAATGCCATTCTCTCCTTTATACATTGGAGCTAAAATCTGAATAGAATTTTCATCTAACCCTTTAGCTTTACTCATCAACACTATTTTACTAATCATTTCTTTAATTTTATTAGAATTAACATTTAAAAAATTATAATCATCCTTTTGCTCCATAAAATCAGGGCTTAACTGTTTATCTTTTATTTCTCGAGCCAATACCGGTATATAAGAGTTATCACTTTGACGATATATTTTAGTTAAAGGACAATAAGTAAAAACTTCACTATTAATCAAATCATTTAAAACATTACCTGGTCCAACCGAAGGCAATTGATTAGCATCACCTACCAAAATTAACTTAATATTAGAATTTACACCTTTTATTAAGGCATTAAATAAATTAATATCAATCATACTTACTTCATCAACAATAATTAATTTATGTTGATTTTTATTTAACTCATTAACTTGAAAATCATTTTTTTCCTTATTCCATTTCAAATAACGATGAATTGTCATTGCTCCTAACCCAGTCGATTCTGCCATTTTTTTACTAGCTCTTCCCGTTGGTGCTAAAAGAGCAATATCATTAATAACATCTTTAAAATTTAATTTTTTTAAATTAATATACAACTTAACTATTGCATTAATGATAGTTGTTTTTCCAGTTCCTGGACCACCAGTTATTATTGTAATACGATTTTCTAACGCATCTTTAATTGCTTTTTTCTGTTCTATATTATATTTAACTTGATAATTATTTTCGATTTCTTTAATTAATTCATCAAAATTATCAATATGTTCCTTACTTAATTTATCAATTTTTAACAAAGATTCTGCAACATTTTCTTCCATATCATAATAATCTTTTAAAAAATATTTTTCATGAACTTTAATTATAGATTTGTTATCTATTAACTCTTCTAAATATTTATTCAATTCCTCTTCATTAACAAATATTTGATACTTACTCCTAATAAAACTAGCAATTTCTATAAAAGAAAAATATGTATTTCCTTCAACCATACTCATTAACTTAAAACTATTTATAATACAAGCTTTTATTCTTAAATCACTTTCTATATCACCCAAACATCTTAAAAAAATACGATCCAATTTATCAAAATCTATCAGTTCCCATAATTGAAAAATATTATTTTTTACCTGTTCAATACTATCATTACCAAATTTATTAAGAATTATTAAAGCCTCTTTAATCGTAAAACCCATTTCTTTTAATTCAACAATAATTTGATCTGTACTAGAGTACATTAAAATTGATTCATATATTTTAGTAGCAGCTTTATTAGTTATACCTGGAACTAATAACAAATTATTACGATTTTCTTTTATTAAATTTAAAGCATTTTCTCCTAATTTATCAACAATTTTAATTGCCGTTTTTTCACCACAGCCTTTGATTAAAGAACTGCTTAAAAATTCAATAATCGCTTCTTTTCCTTCTGGCTCAATCCTTTCGTAACTATCCACATTATATTGATAACCATAACGATCGTTATAAATATATCTTCCTTTCAAAATATACGTATCTTCAGTATTCAATTCTGCAAAATATCCAGTAAAAGTTACTACTTTATTAAATTCTAATTCCGTATCATCAGTCTCTTTAATCCTAAATAAACCAACTTTATATCCAGAATCACTTTCAAAAATCAAATTTCTTAATTTTCCTTTTATATAACTCATTTATTCATCACCAATCTAAAAATAGTAAGTTAAATCCTTACTATATTTTTAAATTTATTAATTCTTATCAATTTTTTGCGACGTAATATATGCAAGCATTTACTTTCCATAGTTTTTAAATTATACCAAGTATTTTTATAAATATTTACTTTCCCTATAGCGTTATTATTAACAATTATCTCGTATAATTCACTTGCACCCTTTATCATCTATAACCATTCCCTTTAATCCATCTTTTTCTAATTCCAATATCATTATATCATAATTTTCATTACACTTTAACTCTTTATTTATATATACTTTTAAATAATTGCTTGTATGTCCAATTGCTTCTCCATTAATATTTTCTTCTATTAAAACTTTTACAATCTTACCTATAAATTTTTCATAATACATTTTTTCTAATTCATTACTAACTTTAATTAATTCTCTAGCTCTTCTCTTTTTAGTTTCATTATCCAAATGACCACTAATCTCACAAGCTTTAGTTCCTTCTCTACGAGAATATGGAAATACATGAATTTTACTAAATTTAATTTCTTTACAAAACTCAACACATTCTTCAAAGTCTTCTTCAGTTTCAGATGGAAAACCAACAATTACATCAGTCGTAATACTTATATCACTACGAATAGATCTAATATTAGTAATTATATTTTTAAAGTATTCTTTATCATATTTACGGTTCATTAGTTTTAAAATTCTTGCACTTCCTGATTGTAAAGGAATATGTAAATGATTACAAATTTTAGCATTATTTTTTAATTCAGCCATAAATTTATCATTCAATTCTGTTATTTCAATTGAACTAATTCTAATTCTCTCTAATCCTTCAATTTTACTAATTTTCTGAATCAAATCTACTAAATCATAACCTAATCCTATTCCATAACTACCAGTATGAATTCCTGTCAAAACAATTTCTATATGACCTTTTGTAGTATCGAAATGAGAATTTCCGGGCACAT
>CALVJF010000020.1 GCA_944331885.1 uncultured Bacilli bacterium | reverse complement strand
TTAGCTAATCTTTATTTAGCCATGAGCAACGATTTAAAAATTATTCCGGTTATTAATAAAATTGATTTACCTAATGCTGATATAGAAAAAGTAACTAAGGAATTGTGTGATGTATTAGGGTTTAAAAGAGAAGAAATTTTATTATGTAGTGGTAAAACCGGTGTTGGGGTTAAAGAGCTGATTGAAGCTGTTATTGAAAGAATTCCAGCTCCTAATATTAATAATGAAGGAAAAACTAAGGCTTTAATTTTTGATAGTCATTTTGATGCTTATCGAGGTGTAATTGCTCTGGTTAGAGTAGTTGACGGAAAGATAAGAATTAAGGATAAAATTAAGATGTTAGCTACTGGGGGAGAATTTGAAGTAGTGGAATTGGGTGTTAATACACCTAAAGAGTTAAAAAAACAAGAACTCGTTAGTGGTGAAGTTGGCTATATTGCTGCAAGTATTAAAGATATTAATCTTGTTAGAGTCGGTGATACTGTAACTGTTGTAGGTAATGAAGCATTAGAGCCATTAGAGGGATATCAGCCTATGAAGCCGATGGTATATTCAGGATTGTTTCCTGTCGAACCAAATAAGTTTCCAGCATTAAGAGAAGCATTAGAAAAATTAAAACTTAATGATGCGGCTTTGGTATTTGAGCCAGAAACTTCTGATGCTTTAGGATTTGGCTTTAGATGTGGCTTTCTAGGACTTTTACACATGGAAATTATAATGACAAGAATAGATCGGGAGTTTGATATACCGATAATTGCTACTAGTCCTAGTGTTATATATGAAGTATTAATGACTAATGGGGATTTAATTAATGTTGACTCGCCAAATAAAATGCCAGATCGAGGAAGTATTTCGGAAATTAGAGAGCCTTACATAAGAACAAATATTTTTGTACCTAGCGAATATGTTGGTGCAATAATGGAATTGTGTCAAGATAAACGGGGACAGTATGTAGCAATGGATTATATTAATCAAACAAGAGTTAATATTCATTATGATATTCCGTTAGCTGAAATTGTTTATGATTTTTTTGATAAATTGAAAAGTTCTACTAAAGGTTATGCGTCTTTTGATTATGAAATAATTGGTTATAAACCAAGTAATTTAGTAAAAATGGATATTTTGATTAATGGTGAAGTAGTTGATGCCTTATCAGTAATAGTTCATAAAGATTTTGCTTATAATCGTGGTAAAAATATTGTGGAGAATTTGAAAGAGATTATTCCGCGTCAGATGTTTCAAGTTCCTATTCAGGCAAGTATAGGTAGCAAAGTAATTGCTCGTGAAAATATTAGTGCAATGCGTAAAAATGTTCTGGCTAAATGCTATGGGGGCGATGTTACTCGTAAACGTAAATTATTAGAAAAGCAAAAAGAAGGAAAAAAGAGAATGAAAATGGTCGGTAGTGTTGAAATTCCTCAAGAAGCATTTTTAGCTGTTTTAAAGGTAGAAAAATAGAAGGTTTGGGAAAATGGATAGAATTGAAAGATATAATTTGGATATAATGCAACAATGGAATGAATTTAAGCAAAATCTTAATGAATATAAAAGTAATGGTGATGTTTCTAAAGTTGTAAAGTTGATTGATATTATCGAGCAAAATAATA
Source organism: uncultured Bacilli bacterium (assembly GCA_944331885.1). Classification (GTDB taxonomy): domain Bacteria; phylum Bacillota_I; class Bacilli_A; order RF39; family UBA660; genus CALVJF01. The sequence continues at coordinate 8,325 of CALVJF010000020.1, read as the reverse complement.
TACAGCCGGAAATACAATTAATAGAAGGACGAGATTGGTTAGTTTTTCATGGGGTTGGAAATACAAGAGAAATAAGAGTTTATCCGGTTGTTACGAGTTTTTGTAATCAACTTGTAATTGAGGAAGAAACGCATAGTAAAGTTGTTGATCGAACTATTACAAGTTATTCATTTAGTTTTGTAATGGGATTACGTTTAATTAAAGAGTCCGTAGTTAATAGTTTTGTTAGCGATGGAGAAATTGAGTATATGCTTTGTGAAGGGGAAAGATACTTTAGTGATTGTAATAAATTAGGTTTTCAATATCATGGGAAAAAATTATTATTTAAGTGTGGTAAATTAATTTATGTAGATGGTAGATTAATAAATAAAAATTCAATATATTTACCGACTGATATGGAAGTTGCTTGCGATAGGGAAATATTAGCGAACGTTGATTTTAAAACTAGTGAAGAGGAATATGGAGTATATGGAGTACATGAATCAATGTTAATAAATCCTGATACAGCTAATGGAGCTGTTGTAATATATGATAAAGATGATAAAACTAGTTTGTGTTTTCCTTTATTTTATGATGAAAAAAGATTAATAAACGTTCATTCATTTATTAGCAATGATTTATTACAATTTCCTGTTATTGCTAAGTGTGGAGTAGACATACAAGCATTGAATTATGATGGACATAGTACTAAGGAATTAGGAGAGTTCTTAAAGAAAAGAAGAACTATAGCAAAAAGTTTGGTTAAAGCCGAGTACGATACACAAGTTACGGAAGGATTAACTAATGCTCAGATGTTATTGTTAGAATTTTAGAAAGTAGGGATTAAGATGTATTTTTACGAAGGTAAAGAATTAGTAGTAAGTGATAAAGAACTTAAAGATAATGCTCTAAAAGTTAATTATGAGTTTAATGAAAAACATACACCAAGTTTTGAAATAGTTGGTGATAAGTTATTGGTCAAGGTTAATCATGGTATGAGTGAGGAGCATTATATTACAGCAATAGTATATAAATATGAAAATGGTTATGATGTTGTGAGATTGAATGCTAATGATGAACCAAATTGGGAATTTGAGTATAAAGGAAATGGGGAAATATTTGAACATTGTAATCTTCATGGAATTTTTGCAATAAAGATGTAAGGGGTATTATAAGTGGATAGTGTGTATGTGCATATTCCTTTTTGTAAAAGCATTTGTTCATATTGTGACTTTTGTAAAATGCTCTATAATGGTGGTTTTGTAACTCAATATTTAAATGCTTTATTAAAAGAAATTAAAATGCGATATAATGATGAGGTTATTAGTACATTATATATTGGTGGTGGGACTCCTAGTTGTTTAAAGCCTAAGGAGTTGAAATATTTAATGGAAATATTGAGGTCATTTAAATTAGCTAATGATTATGAATTTACTTTTGAATGTAATTTAAATGATATCAATGATGAGTTGTTAGAAATATTAAAAGAAAATGGTGTTAATAGATTAAGTATTGGTATAGAGTCATTTAATGAAAAAAAGTTAAAATTTATGGAAAGATCTCATACTTTTGCAGATGCTAAAGAAAAGATTGCGTTGTGTAGAACGTATGGATTTAATAATATTAATGTTGATTTAATATATGGAATAATTGGTGAGACGTTAAAAGACTTAAAGAAAGATATTGAATTAATTTTAAAGCTAGATGTTGAACATGTTAGTACGTATTCATTAATAATAGAAGATAATACTAAAATTGGAATTGATAAAATGTGCCCAATCGATGAAGATTTAGACGCGGATATGTACGAATATATTACCAAAACATTGAGTAAAAAATATGAGCATTATGAAATTAGCAATTTTGCAAAATCTGGATATTATTCGAGACATAATATGAATTATTGGGATAATAAGGAATACTATGGATTTGGTTTAGGAGCTAGCGGCTATTTGGATGGTGTAAGATATGAAAATACACGTAATTTAACAAAGTATTTGCAAGATCAATATATTGCTAAACAAGATTTCTTAAGTAAAACTGATATTATGGATAATGAAATAATGTTAGGTTTTAGGAAAATAAAAGGAATTAATTTACAAGAATTTTTTAATAAATATGAAGTAAATATACAAGACGTTTATGATATTAAGACATTAATACAGATTAAGGATTTGATATATAAAAATGGTTATTTGTTTATTAATCCTAAAAAACTATATATTATGAATGAGATTTTAATTAAATTATTATGAAGAAGATAACTTTAGATAAAATTAATTTTTTAATTATTTTATTGATTGTCATTGGTATTCCAGTGGGGAAATTAATGTCTTATAATTTATTTTTGTTAGGGTATATTGAAGATTCTTTTGATTTTAATCATGTATGGTTTTTATGGGGAAGTAATGTTTTTTTATTAATTATATATTTATATGGATTAATAAAAAAGGAATTTGAAATTGAAATTGAGGATATTTTAATTTATTCTTTGTTTATTTTAGCGATTATTTCAACTTTTATTGCTCAAGATAGAAGTATAGCTTTTTGGGGAGAAGTAAATCGTAATGAAGGTTTATTGACTTTAATAACTTATTTTTTGATATTTTTAAATAGTAAGAATATTAAAGAAAAGAAATATTTTAATTATATTGTTAATGTTTTGCAAATAATAGCAGTTTTTCAAGTAATTTACGGATTATTACAAACTTATACTGAAGTGGGATTTGTAAAACATTATTCTCGTCCTTACATGGCTATGGGATTATGTGCTAATCCAAATTTTTATGGTAGTTATATGACTTTAATTGGTTTATATGCAGCAACTAATTACTTGTTGAGAGGGAAAGTGATTAACTTAGTATTGGCATTAATATTTTTTGCTGGACTTTGCTTGTCAGAATCTACTGGACCTTTTTTGGGATATTTAATGGCTATATTTCTTTTGATAATTTGGCGAAGAAAAAAAATTAATAAAAAGAGCCTATTTATATTGGGCTTAAGTTGTTGTTTAATATTTAATTTAAATAATTGGGCTAATAATTATTTATTTCGAGATAGTCATATAAAATATGGATATGAAGACTACAATATTAAAGAAGATATTAAAGGATTGATATCTGGAGAAGATTTAAAAGAAGTTAATAATATTGGCAGTGGCCGTATTGGGATATGGAAGTGTATGTTACCGGTTGCTAAAGAATATTTTTTGCTTGGAGCAGGTATAGATAATGTTGGTGTTGTTTGTCCAGAAGATTGTGGAATGCGATATGATAAAGCACACAATGTTTATTTACAAATGTTAATTACTAATGGAATTTTATTTTTGATTTTTTATTGCGCTTTGTGTTTAATTATATTTATTAAAGGATTTAGATTAATTGAAAGCTTTGATATAACTATATTTATTGCATTTATTGGTTACTGCATTCAGGCTTTTGCTAATATTAGTGTAATAGATGTTGCTCCATACTTTTATTTGTTTTTAGGAATTTTAGTATTTTGTAATAATAAAAAAATCACATCTAATAATGATGTGAATTTTTAAATTATTTGAGAGAAGGCTATTGTTGTTTTTATTTGTAATTTTGTATCATTTGTTGCAGCTTCATTTCCAATTTGGGTATCAGCTTCATCATTCATGTTTTCGTCTTGACCCTCATACCATTCAAAGTAAATACGTACTTTAAATGGTTCAAATCTAAAATTTTCAGTACTATTGTCGTATGTTAAAAGATTATTTATTTGATTATCTGTAATAGGAATTGTAGTTAAAGAATCGCCTTCAACATAGTTGGAATCTAATATTGCATATTTAGAAATTAATAAATCTGGCATGTTGTCATTTAATAATTCAAAATTAATTTGATAATCAAATGATACTTCAACATTGCTTGGATCTATCTCTATATCAAAATAGCCTTTTGAAGTTGGCGCTATTGAGTTAGTTGCTATGTTATTATTTTCTTCAAGAATTGGGACTATATTAATTGATGAAACAGAATTGTTGGTTATGTCATTTTCGTTAACTAATATTTGCCAATTAGCAAATTGTAATTCAATGTCACTAGTAGTATCCGCTACATAACGAGAATATGTATTGCTCATTAAACTTAGAGTAAGTGATAAAGATATTATGACTAATAAAACTTTAAACTTTCTACTCATATTAATAACCCTTTCTTATTCCTTTTTACACTTTTATTATACATATGATTAACAAAATATGACAAGTATTTCTTTTGCAAAAGTGTCATATTTTGTTAACACGATGTAAATAGATGATTTCGACAATTTATGACAAATTATATTGACAATGTGTGTGTGTATGCTATAATAAATTTATATTATAGAGGGTATCAAGAGTGATGTAGTTTGAATAGCATCTATGTGTTTGTGTACCAAAGGAGAAAGGTATAGGAAATGAAAAATAAACTTAAACTTAATACCGATGTAATTAAGCATGAAAAAAATTGGAAAAAAAGATTAAGATTTATTTTATTATTGATTCTCTTACTTTTTCTTGCTTTGTATATGGTAATTGGTATTATTTATAATAGTGGTAGTTTTAGCATTACGCTAGACAAAAATTTGTACTTCGATAAAGGGTTAATCATATACGATGATCCTGAATATAAAGTATATAGGTCAGAATTGTTGGCTCAATCGCCAGAATCATTTGACAATGTTTCAGAGTATTGGATACCTGATGATATTGATGATTTAGGTGGAGGCTCCCACAATGGGGAAAATTATTTGGCCTATACATTTTATGTTGAGAATATGGGTAATATGGTTGCTAATTATTGGAGTGATGTAGTCATCAAAGATGTGATTAAAAATGTCGATGATGCTGTTCGAGTTAGAATTTATCGAAATGGAGAGCCTGTTACTTATGCTAAATTGGCAGCTAATGGTCAGCCAGAGCCAGACACTGTTGCGTTTGAAAGTGACAATATAGTTGCTCGTAGCTTTGTAGAAAATTTTATGCCTGGAGATATTGATAGATATACAATTCTACTATGGCTAGAGGGTAATGATCCAGAATGTACCGATAATATTTTGGGTGGCGAATTCAAAATTGAAATGAATTTTAATTCTGAACATATTGATTATTAAGAAGGAGAAAGAGGTAAACATGAAAAAAAGAAATACTAATCATGAAAAACGTGTAAAAAAATTACTTGTTGCATGTAGTTTATGTGCAATTATCTTAACTGTTTCAACTTATGCATGGTTTATTGGTATGAAAAAAGTTAATGTTAAGGCTTTTGAAGTTTCAATCGCTACTACTGAAAGTTTAGCACTTTCATTAGATGGTGAAGCGTTTAGTGATTCTATTACTATTTCAAAAGAAAATCTTGATGAAGTTAGTTACGATGGACATACTAACAGTTGGGGCGGAGAAGGTTTAGTTCCAATGTCTTCTGTTGGTAAAATTGACTCTGCTAAATCAAGATTAATATTATATGAAAAAGGAAGTTTTACTGCTACAGAGGGTGGTTATAGAGTTATGGCTGCTCGTGCTAATAATGAAGGCAATGCTGAAGCACGTGGTTATGTAGCATTTGACTTATTTATTAGAAATATATCTGGCGAAGAATATTATCAAGACTTTAATATAGCTAATGAAGAAGCAATTTATTTGACTCCTGAATCAGCTGTAACTATTGCTGATGCTGGTGCTAATAAAGGCAATAGTGGTATTGAAAACTCTGTAAGAGTTGGATTTGCCCAAATTGGTCGTGTAAAAATTGGTACTGACACACCTACAATTACTGGTATTAATTGTGCTGGTGGCGGAAGCGTAACTAGTATTTGTTCTAGAGATGCTCAAATCTGGGAACCAAATGATACTAAACATGTATCAAATGCAATTAATTGGTATGACAAAGCTTGTAAAGAAAGAACTGGCGCTGATGTAACATCATCATCATCTTATGGTGCTGCTGATACATGTGGTGATGTAGTTGATGGTACTGCATATCCAACTTATGCAGTTAGTGGAGAAATTAATTGGAGTGATAACGTAGACGTATATGATGGTGAAGAATACAATGGTTATACTGGTTCAATTAGTGATTCTGCTCAAACTGGTAAATTAATGAAATTTGATTATTTTACTGATTCTATGAAAGATTTAAGAGGAACTGATCGCCCTGAATTTATGAGATTAGCTCCTAATAGTATTACTAAAGTAAGAGTATATATTTGGATTGAAGGACAAGACGTAGATAACTATGATTTTGCTTCTTTAGGAAAGAAAATATCTGTATCATTTGGATTTACTAAACAAAGATTCTATGGTGAAGATGTTGAATATGATAATAATCCAGAATTACCAGAAGGTTTAGATAAGAGACCTGCTACTGCTGGAGAATAAGATTTTTGACTAAGGAGCTTTGCTCCTTAGCTTAAAAATGTACATTTTAGTTTTTATAAATTTATAGGAGGATAAAAATGGCAAAAAGAAATTTGAAACATAGTAAAAAAGTAAGAAACTTAGTCGCTATTTGTTGTCTTGTAGGAATTTTGCTAACAGTATCTACTTATGCATGGTTTATTGGTATGAAAAAAGTTACTGTTGATTCATTTGATATTGATATTGCAACTACTGAAGGATTATTCCTTTCAATGAATGGTAAAGACTGGTCTTATACTTTGGATGCCGCTAAAGCTCAATCATACGATGGTAATGCTAATACTTGGGCAAATACGCCTGATGATGGTAATAGCGGATTAATACCTTTATCATCAATTGGTGATATGGATGAAACTACTTCAAGAATGAAGCTGTATGAAAAAGGAAGTTTTACTGCTACAAAAGGTGGTTATAGACTATTAGCTAGTCGAGTTAATAATCATACCGAAACCGTTGAATCTAGCGGTGAATATAAAGAAGGTAAAGGATACGTTGCTTTCGACTTATTTATCAAAAATATTTCTGGAGAAGAATATTATGAACAAAATGAACCTAGAAATGAAGAAGCAATTTATTTGAATACTAATTCAGCTGTGACTGTTTCTGCTACTGGTGGTAAAGTTGGTTCAGGAATTGAAAATTCAGTTAGAGTTGCTTTTGTGCAATTAGGTAGAGTTGTTGCAACAACTGGTTCTGATGTTGATTCTCCAACTTATGCTGAAGAAATTAAGGCTATTACTGGCATTACTTGTGCAGATAAAGCTGAAGGAGTAGCTAAGGTAACTGGAATTTGCCGTAATGCTCAAATTTGGGAACCAAATGATACTGCTCACGTTGATAACGCAATTAAATATTATAATAAAGCTTGTAAAAAACGTATAGCTGAAGGTACTGGATTTGGTACTGCCGTAGATATTAATGACGATGCATATGGTGATGAAGCATGTGGAACAGTAAGTAACGGTACTGCTTATCCAACTTATGCTGTTAGTAGAGATATTATTGTAGAAGATCATGTTGATGGATACGATGGAGCTGCTTACAATGGTTTTGCTGGTAATGTAACTGATTACAGTGTTTATTCTACTGCACTTGCTGGCGAGGAATTTGATGCAGGTGATTATAAGCTTGTAAATTTCCCTTACTTCACTGATACAATGAAAAAATTAACTGGAGAAAATCGTCCTGAATTTATGTCTTTAGCTCCAAATAGTATTACTAAATTAAGAGTATATATTTGGATTGAAGGACAAGACATTGATAACTATGATTTTGCTCAATTAGGTTTAAAAGTTTCTGTTAATTTTGGATTCACTAAAGAGAGATTTGAAGAAACTGATTTCCCTGGATATGATGGTCCAAGTACAGATATTACACCAACAGCTGGTGCTTAAAATTTGAAAATTTAATTAATGACTCTTATCATTAATTAATAGTTATGATGAATAAAGAGTAATTATGATTATTGATTACTCTTTATTTATATCTATGAGGTGATTATATGCCAAAAAATGAAGCAAAGCCAAAAGCAACAGTTTTTGGCAATAATAATGCTGTGGATTCTAAAAATAGTAAAATTAAAAAAAAGAAAAATGTTAATTCAAAAGCAAACATAATTAGTAAAAAAAATAACTTAAGTGGTAAAGTTAAAAACAATGCTAAAAAGAAATCTACAAAGAGTAATGAAGTTACTAATAATTTACATAAATTTAATAAAAAAGTTACTATTATATTAATTATTATTTTTGGTATTTTATTAATTGTTTCTACTTATGCATGGTTTTCAACCAATTTGAACGTTAAGATAAGAGAATTCAATATGGTTGTTACAAAAAATGAAGGTTTATCAATTTCATTTGATGCTATTAATTATGGAAATATTGTTGAAATATCAAAAGAAGCTTTGATAGATAATTTAGTTAATA
>CALVJF010000019.1 GCA_944331885.1 uncultured Bacilli bacterium | reverse complement strand
TATACTGGTTTTTTATTTGATGTCTCCTAAATGGGATTCACATCAAAAAAGAAGAGTTTTTAAATTCTTTCAATATCTATTAATTTTAATCCGTCAAATCTAGCTTTATACATTTGCATTGGTTGCATATCACCATCATAAATATTTTTATCTTTAAAATCTAAAATTAATTTCCCATCAAAATTGAACCCCTTTTCACACCAGTTACTAAATAATGCAACCAAAGTAGTAGCATGTGTAACTATAACAATTTTTTTTCCTTCATTTAATGATAATATTTCTTTAACTACTTCCGTAACTCTTTTATTAACTTGATTTATTGATTCGCCCCCATTTAATTTATAATCAAAATCTTTAAATTGCTGTCTTTCAAAATCGCAATAATCAACATTACCTTTAATACCTATTTTACGTTCTCCCAAACGATAATCAACAATCATATTTAAATTATTTCTCTCAGCTATATACTTTGCAGTTTGTATAGCTCGTACGTAATGTGACGTATATATTTTGTCAATACTTGTCAATTCATTACAATTATTTACGGTTTCTCTAGCAAGATTTTCACCTCTAATTGACAAACACTTTTTCTCATTAGTAACTTGTTCAGCTTCATCAACATTATAATTACTTATATTAAAAATTTCAGAATGTCTAATAAAATATACTACTGTTTCCTCCAAAATAATCACTCCATTAAATCCATAAAAAGCTTAAAACTGTAACTCCAACTAGCAAAAAATAACTTAACAATAATAAGGCAATTCCTTTAAGGCCAGCCTTTCTACTAACAATTAGCTTATTAATATAATATATTGTAAAATAACAATTCAATATTAAGCTAGTTGTAAAACTTAGATTATATAAATTAAATATATCTAAAACATACAAAACATAATTAATAGCCAAAATAGCAATTAGAAAAATAATATAAAAGCTGTCAATATTTCCAATATTTTTGTTAATGTCTAATTTCTTAATATATATATTGTTAATATATGCAAGTAAAACTAACGCAACCAAAACAATGGCTATTGCTAAAATATCATCTTTAAGCAAGGAGACAACATTACTCATAATACTTATATTTGTTATATCTTTTATTAATCCTTCATCAACATTATATTCATGATAACATACATAATCTTCGTTATCATTTCTAATAAAATTACATTTAAAATTATCTGTCTTAAATCTATCCTCATCTATTGTAAAAATAAAACTAAATTCAGTATCCTTCATTTCTTTTGGAATTTCTAATTCATAAATCTTATCACTATTGTAATCCTCAGAATCAGAAGAATTAAATAAATATAAACCATTTTCTAAAAATTCATACTTGCTAATATCATAATTTACATTTAAAAAAGCTAAATTCTTTTTTATATTAATGTTTTCACCATTTACATCTATTTTTACAATATATTTATCCTTAGCACTACAAAAAGTAATAAAAGCTATAAAAATAAATAATCCCCATATTATCCTTTTCATATTATCACCATCATAAGTATAACATAGAAAAAGGAAAAAGAATAATCTTTTTCCATAAAAGTGTGAGTTTGAGTTTATATGTTATTTTAATTGTATAGGGTTCATATTATATAATTAAATTTTTATTTACATCATTTAATTAATGATTGACTTATATCTCGGTATCACCTCTCTTCATGGTATAATCATACTATAGATTTATGAACTTTGTGTGAAGAGCAAGTGAAAATTAATTATTTACACTTTTTTATTTTAGGTATTTCAAAATAAAATGTTGACCCGTGTTTTTTTACGCTATTAACACCAAATTTAAAATTATGAATAGTTAAAATATTTTTTACTATTGATAAACCTAAACCAGTTCCAACAACATTTCTTTTATGATTTTTTTCTTTTTTATAATATTTATCCCAAATATAGTCGATATCCTCAGGATCAATTCCTTTACCATGATCTATAACTTCAAAAATATAAGATTCACCAATATCTCTCAAATTAATATTTACAGTATTATCATCACCAGTATAATTTATAGCATTATTAATTAAATTATATATAACTTGATTGATTTTATTACGATCGGCATATACTAAAGCATTTTCACATCCGTTATAAGTAATTATATAAGATTCAGTTTCTTTTATAATATCATAATGTTTAACAATATTACTAATTTCTTTATTAAGATCAAATTCTTCGTAATTTAATACTTCCGAATTAGCTTGTAATTTAGATAACGTTAAAATATCATTTACTAAAATGTTTAAACGATCTGTCTCCGAAATAATAATATCTAAGTGTTCTTCACGTTTCTTTTTATTTTTATAAGAAATATCTCTTATCATTTCTGAATAAGCTTTTATCATCGTCAAAGGTGTTTTTAAATCGTGACTAACATTAGCCATTAGATCACGTCGAAATTCATCAGTTTTGCTAATTTCACTTTCTAAATAATTTAATGTATCTGCTAAATCATCAATTTCTGTAATACCATTTCTCTCAAATATTACCGAGTAATCACCATCAGCTAATTTTTTGGATTTATCTGTAATCTCTTCAATTGGTTTTGTGATACGTTTAGACAAAAAGAATGCAATTAAAACAGCAAATAAAAGTGCAATAAACATTATATAGATTAACTGATTTTTCAAAATAATACTTGTTGCATTAATATCTTCTAACATCGTAAAAATATATACATACCCATTACTTTGACGTATACCATATAGCAATGCTTCGGATTTATAATCAGGATTAACTAATTTGACTGCTTTCATATCTTCATCACTATTATATAATTTTACTTTATATTCATCTATATTTGAATTATTACGTCCTAAAAGACACCCAAATCCCTTAGTATTATATTCATAAACCTCCCCATTCTCTGTAACAAATTCAATACAAACATTATTGTTATAAACAATATTTTCTAAAGTAGTATTTAACTCTTTACTAGAAGTATTATAAATCGTATTACTTAATTCATACATTGTATCAATTTGATATTTTTCATAGAAAATATTTATAAAAAAAATCTGAAAAAGCCAAAAAACAAACAATATGGTAATAGAAAATATAATCAAATAACTTAAAGTTTTAAAATTTATTGAATTAATCTTTTTCTTTATATTCAAATTTATATCCCATTCCTCTCACTGTCTTAATTAAATCACGATATTTGCCTAAACTATTTCTCAAAGTTTTAATATGAGTATCAACAGTTCGATCATCGCCATAAAAAGCATAACCCCATATCGCGGCCAATAATTTTTCACGCGATAAAGCAATATTTTTATTTGTAACAAAATATTTTAACAAGTCATATTCTTTAGGCGTTAAATTAATTAATTTTTTATCTACATAAACTTCATGCGCTTTATCATCAATTACCAATCCGCCAAAAATATATTTATCATCTTCACCATTAGTACGCTTAAGTACAGCTTTTACGCGCGCTACAACTTCCTTAGGACTAAAAGGCTTGGTTACATAATCATCAATTCCCAAATCAAAACCAATTAATTTATCATACTCTTCACCACGAGCCGATAACATAATAAATGGTATATCTTTAAATCCCTTTATTTCTTTACACGCCTGATAACCATCTTTTTTAGGCATCATAATATCCATAATTATTAAATCGTAGTCATTAGCCTTACATTTATTAACAGCATCTTCTCCATTTATTGCCTCATCAACTACAAAATCTTCTAATTGTAAATACTCTTTTATTACTTCACGTATTAAATCTTCATCATCTACTACTAATATTTTCACCAAATCACCTCTTACTTTTATCATATAATAACATTGTGAAATTTACATGAAATACTATAAATTATTAACATCAATCTTTAAGCCATTTTCACAATGTTTATAAAAATCACTTAGTCCTATTCCGTACTTAGGTTTATCATATTTATAAACAATCAAATTATTTTTATCAGCAAAATTTCTAACTTCCGTAGTTATAAATTTATTTTGTACATCAAGTAATAAGTTCTTTAAATTATCATATTCCCTAATTTCCCCATACTTCTCCCAAGCATGTTCAAACCAATAATATTTGCCATTTTCCTGATAAGTTATAAAAGTATGCGACGGACAATTATCACCATCATAATAACAAATAAAATATGATTCAGAAGTTATTCCATTTTTTAATAAAAGATAGCGTTCTAACTCAACTTGATCCCAACAAATACCTATTCTACTTTTAGCAACTTCAATAGGTGATTGCAATTTATAATCAATCATAGTCATATTATTTTCATTAACATGCTTATTACCTTTTGTATCAACATAACCATATTTAATATAACTTATTTGTTTTAATATCTTTTGTCCAACTACTGACCTAAATTTATTTTTCTTCAAATAGTTATTAAAAATCACCAAAGCCAAATCCTTATCTCCTTGAACTTGCAATAAATTACTAAACAATATCCTTATATCATAGAAACATTCATACTTTAAAAGTTTTTTTAAAAAATTTAATAATTGATCATAAGTAATTTTTTTTTTTAAAAAATCTTCAAACAACTTATCCATTTATAAACACCAACCTAATTATAACACAAAAAAAGAATGATTTTTTTCATTCTACTTTTCTAAATCGACATTATGATAAATTTCACTAACATCTTCAATTTCATCTAACAAGTTATATAAGCGTAAGAATAATTCTTTATCTTCACCCTCAAGAACAACTTTATCTTTTGGATACATTCCAACCTCATCAACATCATAATCAATATTAGGAATAGTAGCCTCTAAAATATCTTTTGTTTTACTAGCATCTACTGGGTTAACACTTATACTAATATAACCATCTTCTGCATCAAAATCAACAGGTTCTATACCAGCATCTAGTAAAGCCATCAATACCTCTTCATCATTATCATAATGAAAACCTATTACCGCTAAATGATCATAATTATAAGCTACCGAATTAGTAACTCCCAAACTTTTATTAACTTTATTAAAAGCTGCTCTAACATAACCGACAGTTCTATTAACATTATCAGTTAAAGTTTTAATTATCAAAGTTGAAGCTCCAGGACCAAATCCTTCATAAATTACCTCTTTATAATCTTCTCCACCAACACCCTTGGCTTTATCGATAGCTCTATTAATAATATCACTTGGAACTTGAGCCTTTTTAGCTTTATCCACAATTCTTTTTAAATGAATATTTGTATCGACATCAGGATTTCCTTTAGCAGCTAAATAAATTTCTTTAGCAAATGTTGAATATGTCTTAGCTTTAATTGCACCTGTTTTTTGAATACTTGCCTTTCTTACTTCATATGCTCTTCCCATATAAAATCACCTCTCTAAAATAATCTTAATTGCTTAACAAAATCATAAATTTTATTTTTCTTATAACCATTTTTTCTAATTTTTAAAACTAAATTATATAAACGATATATATTATAATAATCAATATACTTTTTCTCGGCCATATATTCAACTGCTTTTATAACCATTATTTTAGGATCATTAGTCTTAAAATAACTTGCAACATATTTATAAGTTTTACTATCAACTTTTCTTACTAAATGTTCATAATAATTATTACTGCGCTTTTTAAATACATATTTTATCCCATCATAATTACCAATAGTTCTTAAAGTATCATAAAACCCCATTAAAATATTTTCGTTAATAATCTCTCTATTCATTTCAAAAGTTTTGCAAATATTTCTAGAAGGAGTAATATAAATAACTTTTTCATCTTGCTTCTTTTGAAGCTTTTTACTAAGACCAATTCCATTAATTTTTACAGCATATACAACATCATAGCCTTTATCTAACAACAGTGATACCGGACAATTATCATAAAAACCACCATCTAAATAAATATTATCATCAATTATTTTATTCATTTTAAATACTGGTAAATAACAACTAGCCAAAATATAATCATATAGCTTACCTTCTGGAATATCTTCTTTATAAATATACTTTGGTTTAAATCCTTTCAATTTAACAGTTACTAAACCAAAGTCTTTTTTACTTTTTCTCAATTCATCTTCAACTAATAAATTTTCCATTATATCATATAAAGGTTTAGTATCAATTCCATGAGCACCTATCCATTTTTTAACAGAACCTATGGCCCCTTTTAACAAATTTGGCAATTCTAAATTTTCACTATTTATAGCTTTAATTAATTTTTCATCAGCCCCAATAATTACTCCCGGATCAACAGTTTGCCAAAAATGTAATAACTCTTTACCTTTATTACATGCTAACAAAGCTGCATTAAAAGATCCTATTGATGTCCCACCAAAGCCATCAAACTTAATACCTAATTTTTTAAAAGCATAATAAGCACCTATTTGATAAGATCCTTTTATTGCCCCTCCTTCAAGTATTAACCCTCGTTTCATAACTTAACCTTTTCTATTCATAATATATATTATTGGCTTAGCCAATAGCTTTTGAATTATTCGTTTATTGCCACGATATTTTCTAGCTATCCTTCGATAATAAACATCTAATCCTTCGGTTTGATAATTTAAAACATCATTAATTTTCTCACTATCAGCATACCAACCACTATAAAAGTTTTTATCTATTAACAAACGAGAAACAATAAAACGCATACTTATACCATAACTTTTTAATAAATTAATTAAATGCTTTTTATACTCAATCTGATAGTTTTTTCCACCACTTAAATTATATATTTTATTATCTAATTTAGTATAATTATCTATAGTATTAACTAATGCATAAGCAACATCTTTTGCACTTACTAATTCTATTTTACTTTTTAAAGGAACATTATATATTGGTGAATCATCACTAATATTAGCAACAACAGAAGGTACACGATATATAACATAATTACGGATTTCACCTTTAATCAAGCACTCCGCATCGTACTTATATTTAGAATACCAATCACCTTCATGGATATTAACTTTACTTGATACAGTAATATTATCATTATCTTTAATTTTCCCATATACAGTTGTGGACGAAACATAGATAAACAAACATTTACGATTATACATACGAATAGCATTGACAAAATTTTTAGTGCCTTCATAATCAACTATTCTACACAAATCCTTTTTTAAATTCGCTAACGGCGGCAAGGCCCCAGCCAAATGAATAACCACATCATGATCTTTGACAAGTGCATCAACTAATACTTCATTATTAACATCACCATAAACTATATTTACCCTTTTAGAATATCTTTTTAAACGTTTAAAACTACGTTTATTTTTTAAATCTAATAAAGTAATTTCATACTTTCCTTCACTTAGTAAATACTTAACGACATTTATTCCAATAATTCCTGCAGCACCTGTTACTAAAACTTTCTTCATCTAATCACCTCTAAATTAATAAAGTTAATCCAATAATAACTATTCCAACAGCCATTCCCCACCAAGAAAATTTACTTTTACGATGCTGCCAAAATTCATTTAATAATTCGAAAACAGTAATATAAATTACCATTCCTAGGGTAATACACATCAAGGTACCTTCCAAATACTCACCCATTTCTCCACCTAAAAAATAAACACCAAATGCACCAAAGAAGGTAGATAAACTTAAAACAAACATTATCATCAATTTGTTAGCACGCTTCAAATTATCCAAATTCATCGAAGCAAATATCCCAACTCCAAGCGGTATATTATGTAACATTACACCTAAAGCCATTAAAGCACCACTTTTTAAATCAGTTAAGGAGACACTATAAATAGATAATCCCTCTATAATATTATGAATAATCAAAGAAATACTTGTCACTAAACCAATATGAAATAAATGACTATTATGCTCATTATGATTATCATTTTTTTCCTTATGATCATGATGATGATCAGGAATACAAACATCCAAAGTTTTTAATATTAATATACCTACAATAACATAAAAAATAATATTCAATACTTTTTTACTTATATTAATATTTTCATAAATATGACCTAAATGTGGAATAAAATCAAAAACTAAAAGTCCTATCATTACAAATAAAGCCATTGCAATGCTAAATTCAATAAGTTTATTTTTATCTTTTACTACTTTAGTAACTAATGCACCAATCCAGAAAGAAATCCCCGCTACTAAAGTAACTAACAACGCGTATAAAGAACTCATTTAATCAATTCCTTTCCCCACAATTATAGCATTTTTTAGATATTTATGCCATAAAAAAAGAGGAATACCTCTATCTTTTAGCAGTTACTTGTACTTTAGCAGTAAAACTTCCATTATATAATGAAGATTGATCAACATCAGTTTCACTCAACCAAACACGTAAAACCAAAGAATCACTTTCCCCAACATTTAACAAAAGACCATTTTCAGTTAATAATAAAGTAGACGCATCTCCTACATTAGCAAAATTCCCATTAGCAACTTCAGAACCATTACGCAACAAAGACCATTTAAAATCAGGACTTTTAAAATTTTCAGAAATTGTTAAATCAGTTAAAGAAACAAAATAATAAAAATCTAAATTAGACGAAGAGGTATGACTAACCGTAAAATCAGTATGTTCTGCTTTTGTTGGAGCTTCTTCATCCTTTATTAACATAATATTTAAATTATTTATATATTCAGTAGTAGCAAAATCAACATCTATCTGTCCCGTATCCACTTGAGTTTTCCTAATATCATTGACATTAGTCACTTGATATGTATAAAAAGAATAAGACAGACTCATAGTCAAAACCAACAGACAAAAGACAAAAATAGTCGACTTCAAAATATGACTCTTCATATCCACACCCTCAATCATAAATAAATTATACTAAATTTTTAAAATTAATTCAATACTAATATATTTCATCATAACTTTGAGCATTTAAATCATAATTTGCAAATCTTTGTTGTAAAAATAACGGATATGCGGCAGCACCAATCATTGCTGCATTATCTGTACAATAAACAAACTTAGGTACATTAAATTTAATATTGTACTTTTCTGCTAAATCCGTCATTTCCTGACGTAAGTAATTATTAGCAGATACTCCACCAGCCAAAATAAAACTTTTTACAGAATAATTGTTAAAAGCTTTTTCTACTTTTCTTTTCAATTGATCCACAGCAACTTTTTGAAAACTATAAGCTAAATCAGCTTTCCTAATTTCATTTCCACGTTGCTTTTCATTATGTACTAAATTTATAATGTTACTTTTCAAACCACTAAAACTAAAATTAAAACTATCATCATTCATTGCTACAGGCAAATTATAAGTAAAATTTCCTTCCCTAGCCATTTTTTCAATATTAGGACCTCCCGGATATTTTAAACCTAAAACTCTAGCAACTTTATCGTAACATTCCCCTATCGCATCATCCAAAGTGCTTCCTAATTTTTTAAAATCATAGTCACCATTCATTAACAATAAATCAGTATGACCTCCACTAACTACTAATGCCAATAAAGGATATTCCATTTTTTGCTCTAAATTATTAGCGTATATATGACCAGCCATATGATTAACAGCAATTAAAGGCTTATCAAAAGCTAATGCTAATGCTTTAGCAGCTTCTACTCCTACTAAGAGACTTCCCATTAATCCAGGGGCATAAGTTACCGCTACAGCATCAACATCATCCATTGTTACATCGACTTTCTTCCATAGTTCATCCAAAATCAAAGTAATAACTTCCGCATGCATTCTAGAAGCTATTTCTGGAACTACACCACCATACAATTCATGAGTTTTAATTTGTGTATTTCTGACTATTTCTAAACATTCACAACCATTTTTTACAATTGCAACACTTGTTTCCTAGCATGATGATTCAATTGCTAATATTAAAACATCCTTCATTTAAGCACCTCTTTTCATTAAATAGGCATCATCAGTATTATAATAATTCTTTCTTATTGAAACTACTTCAAAACCAAATTTTTGGTAAAAAGCAATAGCAACCTTATTACTTACATTAACCTCTAAAGTAATTAACTTAACATCGTCATATTCACTTATAACATAATCTAACAAATTAGAACCTATACCTCTGTGACGGGCACCAGAATCGACAACAATATCAACAATATCAATTGTTTCATAAAGTTTTGTTATGTGAATAAATCCCAAAATCTTTTCATTATCTTCATAAATAAATAAATGATTATATTCTTCATTTATAATACTATCTAAATTATACAATTTACGATAATTACTATGAAGTAACTCACCTAATTCATAAATATTTTCAAAATCACTAGTTTTAAATTCTCTAATCATTTCCCAACCTCAATATTTTTTACATAAACCGGTTTAACTAAATGAGGAATAGTATTCTTTACGTTCAACATATACTTATATAACTTTTCATAATCTATATTTACATTTTCATCAACAATATGATTATTTTTAAAATTAATGTAATCAGGCATATTTAAATAAATATATTCATCCAATTTTTTCTGATTTTTAAAATGACCAATAAAAGCACCATTTTTATCAACAATTGCAACATATTCACA
>CALVJF010000018.1 GCA_944331885.1 uncultured Bacilli bacterium | reverse complement strand
AATAAACTGCTTGGAAGGTATTATACAGTTATAAATCTTATTGCACAACTTCTGTGCACTTCTTTTTTTAAAATACCCTTTAATTCTCTTTTTTTATTTTTAAAGACTTTCTATTTTATATATTAAAAAATTATGATAGAATAATAAAGTAATATAACATGAAAAGGTGGTACAAAAAATGGCAAAAACAATTTCCTTAGTTAATCAAAAGGGTGGTGTTGGTAAAACAACATCAAGTATAAATTTAGCAGCGGCATTAGGAAAAGAAGGCAAAAAAACATTATTAATTGATTTAGATCCTCAGGGCAATGCAACAACCGGTTTAGGCTACAATAATGGTGATTTTAAATTAGATATCTATGACGTAATGGTAGGAAATTGTACCATTAAAAGCGCAATTAAAAATACCAAATTTAAAAATTTATCATTAATTCCTTCAACAATTAATTTAGCAGGTGTAGATGTTGAATTTGTAAAGAATATGCTAGAAGATAATACATTTCGTCAAAATGAACAACTACGTAAAGCAATATCTGAAATTAAAGAAAATTACGATTATATTATAATTGATTGTCAACCTTCGCTAGGTATAACAACAATGAATGCCCTAGTAGCAAGTGATTCTGTGATTATCCCAGTCCAATGTGAATTCTTTGCTCTTGAAGGTATAACTCAATTATTAAATTCCATAATTATGGTCCAATCAAATATGAATCCAGACTTACGAATTGAGGGAGTTCTTTTAACAATGTTAGATGGAAGAACTAATATTGGCCTAGAAGTAATAGAAGAAGTAAGAAAATATTTTAAAAACAAGGTATTTAACACTATAATTCCACGTCTTGTTCGTTTAGTTGAAGCTCCAAGTCATGGAAAACCTATAAGTGATTACGATCCAACAAGTAGAGCAACTTTAGCTTATCAAAATTTAGCAAAGGAAGTGATTAGTCGAAATGGACAGTAAAAGAAAAGCACTTGGAAAAGGTTTAGAGCAATTATTTTCAAATGAAAGAATAGACTTTGATAATTTTGAAAACGAAATTGTCAAAAATACTTCTAAAGATGAAATCGTTGAATTAAACATAGCTGATATTCGTAGTAATCCTTATCAACCTCGTAAAAGCTTTGATGAGCAAGCATTAAACGAATTAGCAGAATCAATTAAAGAACATGGATTAGTCCAACCGATTATAGTTAAAAAGAGTATAAAAGGTTATGAAATTGTAGCCGGTGAAAGAAGAACGAAAGCTTCTAAAATTGCTGGTAAAACAACTATTCCAGCAATCATAAGAGATTTTAACGATACTCAAATGATGGAAATAGCTTTAATTGAAAATATTCAACGAGAAAATTTAAATCCGATAGAAGAAGCAAATGCTTATGAAAAAATATTAACAACTGAAAATATTACTCAAGAAGAATTAGCTAAAAAATTTGGCAAAAGTCGTAGTTATATAACAAATATACTTGGAATACTAAGACTTCCAGAAAATGTAAAAAACTATGTTATTGAAGGAAAACTAAGTCTAGGACACGCTAGAACTCTTAGTAAGTTAGAAAATCCCGAACAAATTAATAGAATTGCTGAAAAAATAATGAGTGAGGGTCTAAATGTTCGCGAAACAGAAAAAATAGCCAATCAAGAAGATATACCAAAGATAAACAAAATTAATCGAAATAGTAATAATATCCGTTACACTATTTATGAAAATATCTTCCGTTCGAAAATAGGATCAAAAGTAAAGATTACTAATAAAAAAATTGAAATACCATTTGATTCCGAAAAAGATTTAGAAAGAGTTTTAGAAATTCTTGGTATAGAAGTGGATGGTGAATAAAATGGATTTTTTTGAAGTAATAATAAGTTTTATCACTAAAAAAGAAGTTTGTGGTCTACTATTAATTGTTTAAGCTGGTTATATTTTGTCTTATATCTTAAGTGCTTTGACCAAAAAAATAATTAATTCTGGCAAAAGTGCATTAGAACGCAAAAGAAGAAAAACAATTGTTGAATTATTTCAAAATATTTTTAAGTATATTATATTTGTTATAGTTGTACTCTTTATTTTAGAATTATATGGCGTAGACACAAAATCATTAATAGCTGGCCTTGGAATTTTGGGAGCTGTTGTTGGTTTAGCTATGCAAGATACAATGAAAGATTTTATCAGTGGAATAACTATTATGCTTGAAAATTATTACATTGTTGGTGATTATGTAACTTATAACAATTTTACAGGCGAAGTTATTTCTTTTGGACTAAAAAGCACTAGAATTAAAAATCTTAATGGCGAAGTTTTAATTCTTGCTAATCGTAATGTAACTGAAATAATAAATATTTCTCAGAAATCGGCTGACGTTATAATAGATATACCTGTAGCTTATGAAGCAAAAGTTGAAAAGGTAGAAAAAGCAATAGAAGAAATATTAGAAGAAATAAAAAAACTAGATAAAGTCTACAAAAATGAAGTAACATATTTAGGTATAAATAAATTAGATAACAGTTCAGTAAACTACCGTATAAAAATTAGTTGTGATCAAGATAGTCAATGGAGTATTAAACGCTCATCATTAAGAATAATTAAAATGATCCTCGATAAGCAAAATATAAAAATTCCATATCCACAAGTGGAGGTACATAATGCTAAAGCCAATAAAAATTAACGATAGAGTAATTATGAAAAAACCTCATGCTTGTCAAACTAATGAATGGCTAATAACAAGGGTAGGTGTCGATGTAAAAATAAAATGCGTCAATTGTGGCCGAGAAATCATGATGGATCGTCTTGAATTTGATAAAAAAGTCAAAAAAATACTAGGTGATAATAATGAATAAATTAAAAGAAAAGATGACTTTAAATCCTATTATGACGTTTATTATTTTAATATTAGGAACAATTATATTAAGTGGTTTTTTAAACGTTATAGGATTTGAAGCTACATATTACAAAATAAACCCAAATAGTAATGAATATGAAGCAGTATTAGCAACGGTAGAATCTCTATTTAGTCTCTCAGGAATTAAATATATTTTTAGTTCAACTGTTTCAAATTTTGTATCCTTTACCCCTTTAAGTATGCTAATTATAATACTTATAGGTATTGGTATAATGGAAAAAAGTGGTTTTTTAAAATCTTTATTTACACTTTTAACTAGAAGTATGAAAAAAACTTCAATTACATTTGCAATTGTTTTCATAGCTGTTATCAGTAGTCTATTTGGTGATTTAAGCTACGTAATTTTAATTCCAATTAGTGCCCTATTATTTCTTCATGGCCGTAGAAATCCCATTATTGGAATAGTTGCTACATATGCTGGATTATGCTGCGGAACAGGACTAAGCATCTTTTTCACATCAGTAGATAGTAGTATGTTAACTCAAACACTAAATAGTGCCAAAATACTTGATTCAACAATTAATTTTGGAACTTTTGCCTTTATAGGCATAATGACCATATCAAGTATAATTGTATCAATAGTTATTACTCTAATTACCGAAAAAATAATTGTAGACAAAGTAGAAAAATATGAATTTAAAGAAGAAAGAAAAGAATTTAAATTAGGTAAAAAAGAATATCGTGGTCTATTATTTGCTGCTTTTGGTGGAATTATATATTTATTTATATTTATTTATAATATAATACCAGGAGCACCATTAGGTGGAAATTTATTGGACTATAGTCAAAAATTTTATATTGACAAACTATTTAGTTTTGATTCATTCTTTAGTGAAGGTTTTGTTTTTATAGTTACAATATTTTTCATAATTCTTGGCTTATTCTATGGAATAGGTGCTAGAACCATAAAAAATAACAATGACTTTTGCGAAGATTTAGCTCATTCTCTAGATGGAATTGGTCGTACATTAATTTTAATATTGTTAGCCTCAGTGCTTATTAATGTTTTCAAAAAGACCAATATTGGTACTGTAATAGTAGCAATATTTGCTGATATGTTAAATAATACATCATTTAGCGGTGTACCTTTAATAATATTATTATTTGTAATAGGTGCAATTTCAAATATTTTTGTCAATTCATCAAGCGGGAAATGGTTAATATTATCAGTCACAGCAGTTCCAACATTTATGAATAATAGCCTTAGCCCAGAATTTGCTCAAGTTATAATGCGCTTTAGTGAGGGCTTAACAACAGGCTTAACACCTTTACTAGCATATTTTGTTATCTACTTAGCTTATATTGAAAAATATAATCAAAATAGTCGACCAATAAGCTTATTTACAACTTTAAAATATCAAGTCCCATATTCTGTTATAACAGGTGTAGTATTGTTAATTATAGTAATTATATGGTACGTAACTGGAATTCCATTAGGTATTGGCTCAATTCCAACATTATAGAAAAAAAGTTAATTTAAAAAAGGAGATAATGTATGAGTAGTGAAGAAAAAATAAAGAGCGTTTATAACGCTGAAAATTATAGCATTCAACTAGTTACAAAAGCCGATAATAGTTGGGTAATTAGAAGACTAGATGAAAATGGTATTGAAGAATTATTAAGTTCTAAACCTGAAGATACTTCATTATTAAAAGTTACTTGGTTACCTGATGCAAAAATAATTTTAGTTGAAACTGCTCAAATGAGAGAAACTTATTACTCAAATGAAAAAGTACCAAGTAGGGTTCTACGTCGTTATGATACAACAACAAAAACTGAAAACTATTTAGTATTAAATACATTAGATTCAAAAGATAAAAGTGATATACGTGAAATAACTCCTGGTTTTTATCAAATCAAAAGACCTTTAATTCATGTTTATGAAATATATGATGCTTACCATAATAATGTAATAAGTATTAATTCTGAAATTATAAAAATAGTTGACCGCGATAATAGAGGACCAGGAGCATTATCATTAACTGATGTAAAAATTGGTGAAGTCAAAAGATTAAAAAATTGCAAATATTCGGAATTGCGAATGAGTACTTACGAAGATCCAGAAAATGATATTTGTACTGGTATAGTATGGGGAAATGCTAGTACTCCTATAAGATTTGCACCAACTATATTTATGTCTAAGAGTAAAGAAGGAATTTCATTAAAAAAAGCGGAACCTTATACATTTGATGAATGGTTAAAGGAAGTAACACCATTTATATATGAGCTAAATTATCAATCCCAACAATTGCGTAAGATAAGAAAAGCACGCGAAGAACAAGCTTTACAAGAAAAATTAGAAACTGATCATGCTATAAAAGATAAAATTGAGGATTCATTAAAATTTTAATTATCAAATAACTTTCATTTAGAAAGTTATTTTTATATCAATTGAAACTTAAACATATTTTTTATATAATTATAAAAGACAGGAGGAAAGAATATGTCATTAAAAGCTGGTATTGTTGGTTTACCAAATGTTGGAAAATCAACTCTATTTAATGCCATAACTAAAAAAAATATATTGGCGGCAAATTATCCATTTGCCACAATTGAACCAAATGTAGGGGTAGTCACAGTACCTGATAAAAGACTGGAATTTTTAGAAAATTTATATTTACCTAAAAGTTTAGTACCAACAACTTTTGAATTTACCGATATAGCTGGATTAGTAAGAGGAGCTTCACATGGAGAAGGACTAGGCAATAAATTTCTTTCTCATATTCGCGAAGTGGACGCTATCGTTGAAGTTGTTCGCTGCTTTGCCGATAATGATATTACCCATGTTGAAGGAAAAGTAGATCCTATTAGAGATATAGAAATAATTAATGTTGAACTAATATTAGCTGACTTAGAAATAGTCGAAAGTAGAATTAACAAAATAATAAAGAAAGCTGAAACTACTAAAGATAAGGCCGCTTTAGCTGAAGTTGCAATTCTAAAAAGATGTCAAGAATCACTTTTAAACAACAATCCTTTGAGAAATTTAGAGTACACATCTGACGAAAAAGAAATAATCAAAAATTTCAATTTTATTACTTTAAAGCCAATAATATATGTTGCAAATGTTGATGAAGAAAGTGCAATTAGCGGTAGCAACGAATATATAGAGCTAGTAAAAGAATACGCCCAAAAAGAATCAACTAAAGTAATTATTATGAGTGCTAAAATCGAAAGCGAACTTTCAGAACTTGATGAAGAATCAAAAATAGAGTTTCTAAAAGAATTAGGAATTAGTAATAGTGGATTAGATTTATTAATAAGAGCAACTTATGAATTGTTAGGCCTTCAAACATTTTTCACCGCTGGACCTGATGAGGTTAGAGCTTGGACATTTATTAAGGGGATGAAAGCACCTAAATGTGCTGGCATAATTCATAGCGATTTTGAAAGAGGATTTATAAAAGCTGAAGTTATGAGTTTTAGTGATCTTGAATTATATAAAGATGAAAAAGCCGTAAAAGAAGCAGGAAAACTTCGCCTTGAAGGAAAAGAATACGTTATGCAAGATGGTGATATCTGCTACTTTAGATTTAACGTTTAATGATAAAAGAGTTTTTTGTTAATAATAGCCCAGGTCCAGAATTTAAAATCTTTGGACCAACTCACCTTTTATGCATAACGTTTGTCCTAATTTGTTTACTTTTAATTTATTTAAATAGAAATAATATATTTAAACTAAAAGCCAAAACTAAAAGAAAAATATTAATAATAGGTGCTTTGTTAATGCTTGCAAATATGGTGATTTATAACATATCAACCATATATTATGGTATTTTTGATTATCGTATCCATTTGCCTTTTCATCTTTGCTTTATTTCTGGATATATGTTCATGTATGGAATTATATTTAAAAAAGAAGAAATTTTAAAATACACTTTTTTTCTGGCCTTTATCGGTCCTATACCAGCTATTTTATGGCCAGATTTACCATCAAGTTTTGATTATTTTAAATTTTATGAATATTTCATATCCCATCATTTATTTCTAATATTGAGTTTTTTCTCATATTATGCATTAAATTATAATATAAATCTTCGAAATGTAATAAAAGTAGCCATTCTTACAAATATTTTAATATTTATTATGATGCCATTTAATATTATTTTTAACATGAATTACATTTATTCATCAGAAATACCAGCATATATAGTAAAAATATACCCAATATTAAAATACATTAAACCATTAATAGTGTTAGAAGCAGTTGGTATTTTAATAGTAGCATTAATTTATCAATTAGTCAGAATAAGAAATAAAGAAATAATAAAAACAATTTAACATATTAATTAATAACACCATCTTTACAATGGTGTTTTAAAATGCTATAATACAAACCGAGTATTAATTTACTCCTTGCTTCATTTTTATATGAAGCCGAATAGACCATAAGGAGGTGTAGAAATGAACAAATATGAAATAATGTTTATTGTTAAAGCTACAATGGAAAGCGATGAAGTAAAAAAGACAGCTGAAGCGTTAAAAAAAATAATTACTTCTAGTAAATGTAATGTAGTTGAAGCAAAAGAACTTGGCGAAAAAAAATTAGCTTATCCAATAAAAAAAGAACTAAATGGTTACTATTTTGTATTCCAAGTAGAAGCTACTAAAGAAGTAATAGCTGAATTTGATCGTAAAGCTCAATTAGATGAAAATATCCTAAGACATTTAATCATTAAATTAGATGAGGAGTAGTATATGAACAAAGTAATATTAATTGGTAGATTAACTAGAGATCCAGAAATGCGTACTACTACTTCTGGAGTAAGCTCTACAACGTTTACATTAGCTGTAAATCGTAATTTTACCAATCAAAACGGAGAAAGAGAAGCAGATTTTATAAACTGTGTAGCATGGCGTCGCCAAGCTGAAAATATTGCCAAATATTGTACAAAAGGCACTCAAGTAGCAGTAGATGGAAGAATTCAAACTCGCTCTTACGATGCCCCAGATGGTACCAAAAGATACGTTACTGAAGTTATTGCTGATAATGTAACGTTCTTAGGAGCTAAAAGTGGCAATGCTTCAACATTCTCTAATGATAATTATGTAAGTCAAGCTAATAATATCGAAACCACTGATATTTCAGAAGATCCATTTAAAGATTTTGGCGACGATTTGACTCTTAGCGACGATGACTTACCATTTTAAAAGGAGGATTTATTATGGCAGAAGGATTTTATCGTAAAAAGAAAAAGATATGTCAAATGTGTGCTGGTAAAAGCGTTGATTATAAAGATGTTATGATAGTTTCTAAATACATTAATGAAAAAGGAAAAATAATGCCTCGTCGTATGACTGGAGCATGTGCCAAACATCAAAGACATATTGCTGAACAAATAAAAAGAGCAAGATATATGGCTTTAATTCCATATGTAAAATAAAAAAAGTGTTAGATTAAGTTCTAACACTTTTATTTTACCAACATATCGGCAATTTTTGTAACATAACCAGCTCCAAGAGTTAAAATTATGTCATTATCATTAACATTTGAAGCTAAATAATTAATTATCTCCTCATAATTTGAAATGTGAATAACATCAGAGTTATAAACACTAATTTCTTTAACCAAGTCATCCTCGGTAATTCCATAAACATTTTTTTCCCTTGCAGCATATATGTCTATTAAAATGATATGGTCAAAATCTTTTAAAGCCTTGGCAAATTCTTTTTTATGTTCGCTAGCTCTACTATAAGTATGAGGCTCAAATATAACCCATGACTCATTATATTTTGTCTTATGTATAGCATTAGATGTTGCTATAATTTCAGTAGGATGATGTCCATAATCGTCATAAACTTTTGCGTTTTTAAAAAAGCCTTTAAATTCCAACCTTCGACTAGCACCACTATAATCATATAAACCTTGTTGAATATATTTAAAATCAATTTTATAAGCCAGCGCCATCGCCGCTGCAGCTACAGCGTTTGACACATTATGCACACCTGGCACATTTAAACAAACTGTACCTAAACAATCATCTTGTTGATAAAGTTCGAATTTTCCACAGCCCTTATCATCAAACGAAATGTTTTTAGCATAAACATTAGCTTTAGTTTTAATACTATATTTTATAACATTAGCTTTAGTACTCCCTATTATTTTTAAAGCATATTCATCATCTTGATTAATAACTAAATAACCACTGCTAGGCAATAAAGAAACATATTTTTTAAATGATTTAATAATATTATCCATATTTTTAAAATAATCTAAATGATCATTATCGATATTTGTAACAATTGCGCTTTCTTGTTTAAAGTTTAAAAAACTATCACAATATTCACAAGCCTCTATAATAAAGAAATCACTTTTTCCTACTCGATAATTTCCGCCTATTTGTTTTAACAAACTACCAACTTGAATCGACGGATCCATATTAGCTGCCAAAAAGCAACATGAAAGCATTGAAGTAGTAGTGGTTTTGCCATGAGTACCGCTAACGCCAATTGTCTTAGGGAAAAGTTTAGTTAACTCACCTAAAAAGTTACCTCTTTCAATGGTTAATATGTTTTTTCTTTTAGCAGCTATCATTTCCGGATTATCTTCTTTTATGGCAGCAGAATATACAATTAAGTCAATATCATCAGTAATATTTTCTTCTTTTTGTCCAATAAAAACTTTAATTCCCTTTTTTTTCAACCTTTCCGTGATATTTGAACTTATACCATCACTACCAGAAACTTTATAACCCCAGTTTACTAAAATTTCTGCAATACCACTCATGCTAATGCCACCAATACCAATCATATAAATATTTTTATAATCAGATACTTTCATTATCTTCACCAATCCTTTTAGCAGTATTTTTAAATAGATTACCACGATCTTCAAAACACTCAAATTGATCCCAAGAAGCACAAGCTGGAGATAACAAAATAGCATCGCCTTTTTCCGAATTAACAAATGCCATATTAGTAGCAGATTCTAAATTATCAGTCACTAGACAATTGAAATTGTTAGTTTCACAAAAATCTTTAATTCTTTTTTTAGTTTCGCCATAACAAACAACTAATTTTACTTTCTTCATAAATGGAATTAATTCATCAAATGAGTGACCACGATCTAACCCCCCCAGTAACAAAACTGTTGGAGCAGTCATAGCTTGTAAAGCTATTTTTGTAGATTCCACATTAGTACTTTTACTATCATTGTAAAAGTCTCTTCCACAAATATTATCGACAAATTCTATTCTGTGTTCAACACCTTTAAAACTATAAATAACATCCTGAATTATCGAATTATCAATATTAAACTTTTTACATACTAATATAGCAGCCATTATATTTTCATAATTGTGTTTCCCTTTAATAATAAGTTTATTTACATCTATGATTTCCTCGTTTTTATAAAAAATTTTATTATCTTTAAAATACGCTTCAGCATTAGATTTAGTAGAAAAAAATACTTTAGTCGAAGGAATATCTTTAGTTAAATTCATCGCTTCTTCATTGTCATAATTAATTATAGCTAAATCATTATGTGTATGGTTGTTAAAAATTTTCTTTTTTGTCGCTTTGTATTTTTCGTAAGAATCATGAAAATCTAAATGAACAGGACTTATATTTGTTAAAACACTAACATTAGTTTTGAATTTATACATATCACAAAGTTGATGATCACTAATTTCCATTACTAAATAACTATTTGGCTTAATATCACGAACCATACCGCTTAACGGAATGCCCATATTACCTGCTAAATAAACGTTATTTAAAGCTTTTTTCATAATTTCGTAAATCATTGTTGTAGTTGTGGTTTTTCCGTTTGAACCAGTAATTCCAATAATTGTTGTAGATTTATCTAAATAATCAAAAGCAACTTCTACTTCATTAATAACTGGAATGTTTAGCTCACGAGCTTTTAATACACAAGGGTGATTGTATTTTATCCCAGGATTTTTTATTAAATAGTCAAAAGATTCATCCAATAATTTTTCTGGCTTATCACTCTTTACAAAAGATACTTTTCTTTTTTCTAATTCCCTTATGTTTTTCTTATCTTGCTCTTTAATATCTGTAATTAAAATATCATTACCATCTCCTAGTAGCTTTGCAACTTCAAAACCACTACGTGCCATACCTAAAACAAATATTTTTTTATTTTTATACATAATAACCACCTATTAATAATTATATCACATAATTAACAAATATATCTCTATGTATCTACACACTATATCTTTGATCAAAAATTTGT
>CALVJF010000017.1 GCA_944331885.1 uncultured Bacilli bacterium | reverse complement strand
GATTAATTATGTTATTAATATAAGTTGATTTTCCGGCATTAGTATATCCTAATAAATATATTTTTGAGTATGATTCTAAATATTCGTCAATGAAATTGATATTAGAATTTTTATTAGTACTTAAAAATACTATATCTTCTTTTATGTGATATATTTCTTTTAACCATTCTAAAATCTTTTGACGCTTGATACTTTTGGGGATAATATCAGACTTAGAAATAATCAAAAGCTTGGGAATATTTATTTTATGATAAGTTGCTATTGTTTCACTATTGATATTTAAAAAATCTATCATAAAAAAGGCAATAGCATTAGATTTATCTAAACTCTTAAGGATTTGAAAATTATTTAAAGGAACAGAGAGCAAATCTATTTGATTATAATGATTTATCTTAAAGCAACGAGCACATAAACTACAATCTTTAAGTTTATTTTGCGGAATATATCCAGCTATATTTGGATCTTTGGTTTGAAGAACTTTACCACAACCAATACATTTTTTAGTCATAGTATTCACCTATTTTAAATAGTCCTTTTTTTTCTAATATAGCAAATATTTTACGTTCTATAACACGATTCATTTTTGTAATATTAAAGTCATTACTACTCATTTGATTTACTAATATACTTGTAAATCCCATTCGGTTAGCACCTAAAATATCTGTTAATAATTGATCACCTACTGCTGCTATTTCATTATCTTTAAATTTATAAATTTTAAGAATTTTCTTATATTTATTTTTTAATGGCTTACAGGCAGTATGAGCAGCATCAATATTTAATTTTTCTTTAAATGGTGTTACTCTTTTCTTGCCACTGTTAGAAACTAAAATAGCTTTTAGGCCACAATCTTCTATTTTTTCAAATAGTTCAATTGTCTTTTTATCGGGTTCATTAACTCCTTTAGGAGCTATAGTATTATCTAAATCAAATAAGATGCATTTAATTCCACGATTCTTTAATTTTTCATAATCTATATCATAAATACTTTTTGCGTATACATCTGGGATAAAAATTTCCATAACATCAACCTCTTTTTCATTATATCTTATCAAAATTAAAAAAACTACATTAAGTAGTTATTTTTCGGCAATTTTTTCACATTTGTCGTCAGTTTTAGTATAAATGATGTTACATGCTGTATCGGCACATAAATAATCATTTTTAATATATAATGTCGTAGTATTTGCTGGGCTAGTTAATTGAATAGCATTTTCGTTTATTTTGTAAGTTCCTTTAACTTTTAAATCATCTTCGACGCCAATTCCATCTTGAAATTTATAATTTTTAGAATCGACAAATTGATATAAGGACACGTTTGTTTTAACATTATTTTCTTCTACTTTTTTGACCCCATCTAACTTTTCTAAAGCCATTGTATGTTCATCAATGGTTGTAGTGTCCATAAAATAGATAAAGTATGTATCAAATGCTACTCCGTCGGTTGTACTTTCAGCCGTAAAATTTTCTTTAGGAACGTAATCATAACTTGATAGGCCAGTAAAATTACTTATAACTTTTTCAATGCTTTCACGTTGCTTTTTTGTGTTATCTTCGTCTAATGTAACAATGATAGTACCTGTTTCTTCATATTTACACCAATAACCAACGTACTTTTTATTACCGCAACCAGTTAAAAGTAATAAAGTTATAGATAATAAAAATAAGCTTTTTATGTATTTCATTAGTAAACACCTCTTTGGTAATTATACCATATATTTAGGAATAGGACAAAGGAGTTTTAAAATATTATATATTAGGTGATTAAATTGATATTTAATTTATTAAATTTAATTAAAGATATGTTATTTTTTACAGGTAGTTACTCTAATAATGTATTTCCCGATCCACTTACTAGCGAAGAAGAAGAAAAATATTTGCGGTTGATGCAAGAAGGAAATAAGGAAGCACGGAATATTTTAATTGAGCGCAATTTACGATTAGTAGCACACATTGTTAAGAAATTTGAGTCCAAAAATTATGATAATGATGATTTGATTAGTATAGGAACTATTGGATTAATTAAAGGAATTGATTCTTATTCTTATAATAAATCAACAAAAATAACAACCTATGCTGCTCGTTGTATTGAAAATGAAATATTAATGCATTTTCGAGCTACTAAAAAGCATAATAATAATATTAGTTTAAACGATTATGTTGGATTTGATAAAGATGGTAATGAAGTAAGTCTAATAGATGTCTTACGGGATGATAAGGAAGATATTGCATTACAGCTACATACTAAGAATAATTTAAACTTACTTTTTAAATATTTGGATGTTTTATCTGATCGAGAAAAATTAATTATTATTAAAAGGTACGGTTTATTTAATGAAAAAGAAAAAACGCAAAAAGAAATTGCTAAGGAATTAAAAATTTCAAGAAGTTATGTATCTAGAATTGAGAAAAGAGCTTTATCGCGTTTGTTAAAGGAATTTATTAAAAGTAAAAATATCATTTAAAAAGAGTAATAATTATTACTCAAAGGGTATTTTATCTATATCGTCAACCATATCAAGTTGTTCTTCCAAAACTTCTTTGATACGGCGTTTGTATAATTTTATTTTGCGACGTAATTCGTCGGCTTCAATTTCTGTTTTTTCAGCTTTAATTAGGGCATCATTAATTATACGAGAAGCATTTTTTTTAGCATCTTCAACAATTGTTCTTGATTCGTCACGAGCTATTCTTTTAATTTGATTTGAAGCGTCTTCAGCAACAAAAATAGCTCGTTTTAATGTTTGTTCCATACTTTCATATTTCTTTAATTGATCTTCTAAATTACGAATTTTTAAATCACGATCTTTTAACTTTGTCAACATGCTTTCGTATTCTCTTGTTACTTCATTTACAAAGGAATGAACCTCATTTTTATCATAACCACTAATAGTGGTTGTAAACCTTCTCATATAGCCCTCACCTCATAGCTTTATTCTTTTACCATTCTATTTCTTCTTCAATTGTAGCTTGTTTTTTATCGGCTTCTTCTGTTATTTTCCCTTGAACATTGACATTTTTAGGAGTACATAAGTAAATACCTACACCTATTTTTTGCATTGATCCACCTATTGCATAAATACACCCACTTAAAAAGTCAATAATTCTTTTGGCTTGATCAGCTGTTACACGTTTTAAATTGACAACAACGCTATTGCGGCTTTTTAAATGATCAGCAATTTGTTGGGACTCTGAATATGCTCTTGGTTCCAAAAGAATCATTTTATTACCAGTTTTTTCGGCTTCTTCTATAGCTTCTTCTTCGGATATAGTGTAAAATTCATCTTCACTACCATTAAATTTTTCCTCTTCACCAAATCCTAACATATCTTTTAATTTACTTAATGCCATTTAGAATTCCTCCTTAGTATTATTACTTATTCATTATATCTAATTATTTATAAATATTCAATAATTTTAATTAAAAAAGCAACTTAAAAGTTACTTTCTAAATTTTGAAATATTGGTTGTGGTCCCGATACTCTTGGACTTAATAGAGATTGCATTTTAGTATATTGTTCATTACATATTTTATTAATTTCGGCTAAATATGTTGGATTTTTTAAGTCGGTTAAAAATTGAGAAAAAGCATTAGAATTAGCTATTTTTTGAGTCATATTGATGGCTGTATCGCCACTTCCTACGGCAAGTATCACATATTTGTCTAAATCGTATTCGGCAAAAGTTACTTTTATTTTACCTATTGTTAAAAATGACAATCTACAAGGAGCTTTTTTGATGCCAAGAATTGGGCGAAAACTATTTTTAATGTTTTTGTTAGTTATTTTATCAATTAAAGACAACACGCGTTTTTGATCTTGCTTAGGCAATTTATCATATTCTTTTTGGAATATAGGGCAAAGATTTTCATCAACGTAAAATAGTGGTGATAGCGGTATTTCTTCTGGTTTGGCGTATGCTTGTAGAGAATTCATTAAAAATTCTTTATCTTCAACTAATTCTTCTCTTATATTTGGATCTTCTAAATATAAATCAATAATAGTTTGGAGTTCGGAAATAATTTGGCTTACTGCTGAATCTGTAGAATCAACAAGACTTTGATATAGCTTTAATTCATCTTTAGTAAACAATTCGTTTTGAGCTAATACTATTTGATCTTTTTTAGCAACTTGAGCATTATCAGAGATAAAATCTTGCATTTTATTAGCATACATTATTGCCTCATCTACTGTATAGCCAGCAGATAAAAGTAATTGGGTAAATTCTTTTGGGTCAAGTGGAGCAATGATTTCGCCATGACGAAGATAAGGCTTTAGTTTTTCTAAATCGGTGTAATTTACCGTATGTATAACTGGAGCCTTTATCTGCTCTTCGGAAGCTACTGCTTTAACTTGATTTATTTTTTGAATATAATCTTCTAACTGGTCGTTAGCACCATCTATAAGTGTTGTTAATTCTAAGCCATGTTTAAGCATTAAAGGTTTTTGGACAATACATAAATATGTTATTATCAACGAATAAAATTGAGAAGCAAGATTGCCATATTGACGATAATCGGTCACATTAACTATTTGACCTTCTTCATTATAATAACTGGACATAAAACGCATTAAATCCATAATTTCATAATCAAGTTGTGACAAATTTTTATGGCGATAATTATTATTATTTAAAAATTTACCGTTAAAATGGATAATCATATTTATTGTTTCGATAACACCTTTTAATGGCAAGTGATAATTTAAAGAAAAAACAATTACATCAATTATTGGATAAATAGGATTTCCGTTTATTTCCATAAATGGACGTTTATTTAAAAGATTAATGTAAGGTAAGTATCTTCTTGCTTGGTCTTGTAATTCTTGTAAGTAGTTTTTTTCTTCTTTTAAATGTTCTTTTAGTTTTGTTACCATTGCATTTTTATTACTATTATCAATAATTATAGTTTTAAATTCACCATTCTCTGACATTCGTACTGGGATGTATGTATCACCTAAAATTCCAGATTTTTTAACTGCCTCTAAAACGGCAGTTATATTTTGAATATTTTCTTCATGAAGAGCTATTTCTTGCTGAACTTTTTTATATGAATTGCGAATATTGTTAGTATATAATCTTTTAAAGTTTATAGTTTCCATAATATTTCCCCCTAATAGGTTATCTATAATAGCACATTTATATATTTATGACAAATCAAAAGCACTAAATAGTGCTTTATAGTGTTTTAAAATTCAATTCTTTGTTGGATATAATCTTTTAGCTCAGATATTTTTATAGTAATTTGATTCATCGTATCACGATCGCGAAGAGTTACCTCATCATTTTCAAGAGTATTATCATCAATAGTAATTGCAAATGGTGTACCAATTGCGTCACTACGGCGATATCTTTTACCAATACTTCCGGATTCGTCATAACTTACCATAAAATATTTACATAATTCTGAATAGATTTCCATTGCTTTTTCAGAATGATATTTTTTAATTAATGGCAAAATAGTTACTTTAATTGGTGCTAAAGCTGGGTGAATTGATAGTAATTCTCTTTCTTCACCATTTTCAAGAATTTCTTTTTTGTAAGCCCCGCAAAGAAAGGCTAAAATAACGCGATCTAATCCTAAAGCTGGTTCAATACAATATGGTATATATCGTGTATTGTCTTCTGGATCAATGTATGTTAAATCTACTCCAGAATGTTCTTTATGAGTGCTTAAATCGTAATCAGTACGATCTGCTATTCCCCATAGTTCGTCCCAACCATGTGGATATAAAAACTCGATGTCAGTTGTTGCTACAGAATAGAAAGATAATTCCTCTTTGGAATGGTCACGGAAACGTAATCTTTCTGATTCTAGTCCCAAACTTTTTAGCCAGTCCATGCAGA
The DNA here is from genome assembly GCA_944331885.1 of uncultured Bacilli bacterium. GTDB lineage: Bacteria > Bacillota_I > Bacilli_A > RF39 > UBA660 > CALVJF01. The sequence goes on along the minus strand of CALVJF010000017.1, from coordinate 5,347 downwards.
AATTTTTATAATAACCAAACCAATCTAAATCAGTACCTGGCTTGCAGAAAAATTCTAATTCCATTTGCTCAAACTCTCTAGTTCTAAAGGTAAAATTTCCTGGAGTTATTTCATTACGAAAACTTTTTCCAGTTTGACCAATACCAAATGGTAGTTTTAAGCGCATAGAACGTTCAACATTTTTAAAATTTTCTTTAATACCTTGAGCCGTTTCTGGGCGAAGATAAACTATGCTTTTAGCGTCTTCAGTAACGCCTTGATGAGTTTGAAATAATAAATTAAATTTACGTACAGGGGTGAAATCACAAGCCCCACAATTTGGGCATGGGATACTATTTTCACTAATAAACTCTTCCAATTTTTCATTAGACCAACCATCACTTGATTCATTAAGTTGTTGTTCTTTTAAATAAGCATCTACTATTTTATCAGCACGCACGCGAGTTTTACATTTTTTGCAATCAATTAAGGGATCAGTAAAATTGGCAACATGTCCTGTTGCTTCCCAGACTTTTGGATTCATTAAAATGGCGCTTTGTATCCCATAATTGTATGGACTTTCTTGAATAAATTTTTTCCACCAAGCACGACGAACATTTTCTTTAAGTTCAATACCTAAAGGACCATAATCCCAAGTATTTGATAATCCACCATAAATTTCACTTCCTTGAAAAATAAATCCGTATTGTTTACAATAATTTACTATATCTTCCATTTTAATTTCTTTCATTATAATTCTCCTTTATTAATTCAATTATTTTATTTTCATTATCTACGACTTGATAATAGTTATTTAATTCTTGGCTTATAAAGCCTTGATTTTTTAAATCAGTAAATAAATTCAGTATTTTGTCAAAGAACCCCCGGTAATTATATATTATTAATAATTTGGGATCTTTAGATGTCCGTAATTCTTCTAAGATGGATATTAGTTCTGTTAAAGTTCCTACTCCACCAGGTAAAATTACAAATACGTCACTTAATTGATATATTCTATCAAGACGACAAAATGTGTTTTTTTCGAGATAGCTTTTAGCTTGAGGTAAATTTTTTAAATCATCTTCATACGTTTTAACAGTAACCGCTTCAACATTGTTATTTTCAAATGCCCGATAACATTCTCCCATCATTGAAGTAGAAGCTGCGCCAAAAACTAAGTCAAGTTGTAAAGCTGCTAATTTTTGAGCAACAGATTTTGCAACTTTTAAGTATTCTGCAGAAATATTTTGACTTGATGAGCAGCCAATAAAAACATTCATAAAATTCCTCCTCCAATAAAAAATCTAGAAATAAATATAGGGACGCATTATTGCGCGGTTCCACCCTATTTATTTCTAGACGAAATCACCTTATAAATTATATAGCTCCTAGCTTGCCAGACTAATCATCGCTTGTATGTGTTTAATTATAGCCTATTTTTTATTGATTGACAAGGGTATTTAAAAATTTTTTACTTTGGAGGTATAATCCAGTAAATCGTTCATAATATTGATTTAGAAATCGGTTAATTAAAAAAATAGAAGATTCATTAATATTTAATTTAGTTATTGATGATATTTTGACTAAATAATATTTTCGTAACAAATTTATTATTTTAGTATTTATTATTGGCTCATTGTGGTAACATTCTTGGCATATAAATCCTCCAGCATCAGGATCAATAGTAACAATGTTCTTTTTACTACCGCAATAAACGCATGATTCTAAGTTTAATCTAACGCCTAAATAATCTAAGTATTTTATTTCTAAGATATTCGTTAAAACCATTGGATTTAAACCAGCTTCAATTTTTAATATAGCATTGATAAAGTTTTCGTATATTGAATTTTGATAATTTTCTTTTACTACTTGATAAGTTAAGTCGCAAATGTAAGCAAGGTAACTAATTTTAATAATATCTTTTTTTATTTCTTTAAAACTATTAATAACGTCTATATCTTCTAACTTTGATAATTTATTATCATAATAATCAAGGTAAAAAATTCCATAAGTATATTTTGAAGCTTTAGATCTTAAAGGGTTCTTGGAGCTTTTAACACCTTTGGCTATTGCACCTATTAAACCATGTTCGTTAGTTAAAATGTTTAAAATCTTAGAATTTTCTCCATTTGGAGTTTCAGTTAATATAAAACCTTCTATTTTTTTTAACAAGATTATCACTTCTTTTCTTGTCTTTTATACTCTAAGTAATATTCTATTTTTCCTGTTTGTTTAAATTTTTCCCAGGCTTCTTTTTTATTCATAAAAATAGCTCATCCTTTCTTATTTTTATAATGAGCCGTTTTTATTTTTTTTATTCAAAATCTGTAAAGCCTAAATCTTTTAGATATTTTTCTTTATCGCGCCAATTGGCTATTGTTTTAACATATAACTCTAAATATACTTTTTTGCCTAATAATTCTTCAATATCTTGGCGAGCTTCTATACCAACTTGTTTTAATAGTGAACCATTTTTGCCGATTACTATTTTTTTTAAAGAATCGCGATCGACTATAATATCGACTACTATGTTAATGATGTTTGTTTCTTCACTAAATTGACTAGTATAACAGGTAATACTATGCGGTATTTCTTGTTCAGTAAGATTTAATAATTTTTCTCTTACATATTCACTAATCATAAATTTTCTACTATTAGTAGTGATTGTGTTTTCATCAAAATAACGAATGCTATCATTTAAATACTTTTTTATTACTTCAATTAGATGTTCAATATTATCTGCTTTAAATGCTGATACAGGTACTATTTCAGCAAATGGGTACAAGTCTTTATAATCACAAATTCGTTTGATTATTTGTTCTTTATCTAATTTATCAATTTTATTTAAAACGAGAATAACTGGTGACGAAGTATTTTTTAAATTTTCAATAATTCGGCGATCTCCAGTTCCTAAGCCATCGCAAGCATCTACTACGAATAGAATTGCATCAATGTCTTTTGTTAAGGAAAAAGCTTGTTTATTTAGTAACTTTCCTAGCTTATTAATAGGTTTATGAATTCCTGGAGTATCAACAAAAACTATTTGATAATTTGGCTCATTGTAGATTCCTTGAATAATGTTTCTGGTTGTTCCTGCTTTATTTGATGTAATAGCAATTTTGTGCTCAGTAATACAATTTAATAATGTGCTTTTGCCAACATTAGGTCGACCAATAATACTTACAAAACCACTACGCATTATAATCCTAGCATTTCAATAAAATGAGGAATGTATACTAAACACCCGATTATTGCAGCAATAACTGACATAACAAATGTAGCAGCACTACCACAATCTTTTGCTATTTTTGCTAGAGGGTGAATTTCTAATGTAACAAGATCAACAACAGCTTCAATTGCCGTATTTATTAATTCTCCGGCCAAAACTATACCAATAGCAATAAATACCATACACCATTCTATCAAGGTTATTTGACAAATAAGACCAAGTGTAATTGCCAAAATTGTAGCAAATATATGTATTAACATACTTTGTTCATATTTGTATGCGTATTTCAAGCCATCAATACTATACCCAAAACTTTTTTTAAACCTTGCAAATCCTCTTACTTTTATATCATCTCGTGATATCTTTGCCATCTAAAATCAACTCCTGTAATTCAAACATTTCTTTTTCTTCTTTTGCGTTCATATGATCGTATCCTAATAAATGCAGTAAACCATGGATAGTTAAAAAGCTTAATTCACGTTTTTCACTATGACCATACTCTTTTGCTTGTTCAATCATGCGAGGAATACATATATATATTTCTCCTAATGGACGACACATATCATTATACACTATATTTTCATTATCTTCAAATGCAAATGAAATAACGTCTGTTACTCGATCTTGTTGGCGATAATCACGATTAATTTCCCTAATTGTTTTCTCATCAACAAATATGATAGATAAGATTGCATTTTTTACTTGTAAATAATCCAACGCATATTCTATTAATTCATTTAGGTAACTATAATCTTTGTATAACCCTAAATCATTTATTGTAAAATCATTCATTAAAACCACCCAAAACCAATATATTTATAAAATGTAAAAACTAATAAAATACTAACTATGATACTTATAATATTATAAAATAAATCACTTTTGAATATCGATGGGAGGTGATCTTGAATTGCTTTAAGAGCAATATACACTAAGAATCCAATTATTCCTCCTATTATATTTAATATAATGTCATCGACATCAAATGCTCGTCCAATACGATACTGAACTAATTCAATTGTTAAACTAGATATAAACGTAATTGCTGATATTGTTATTACTTTTTTTGCGTTAATGAATTGGGAAACAAAAAAGCCAAAGGGAACGAACACTAAAATATTTCCTATTACATTATAAATAAACAAATCACTGCCTAATTCGTAACGAGTTATTTCAGTAAAAGGGATTAAATTTAATCCTCCATTTCCTCTTTCTGTATTTGTAACTAATTCATATAACAATAGTATATATATAATAAAGATGAGGCTAAAAATTTCACGATAAAAAATTATTTTTTTATGATGCTGTTTTAAATATGAGATTCGTACCGCTATTATTACCACACAAAATATTAAAATCATTGGCCATGCTCTATGCATTGTATTTTGAAGAGTTTGATGGACCATTACTACTCATCCCCTTTTTCTTCTGGAAGTGGCATTTGCTTAGTCATTCCAATTTGCTCTTCAACTGTAACAAATACTTCCATATATATTGTACTATCATTTATACTTTTTTTCAAAACTTTTTGTGATAATATTTTATAATCTTCTTTTAACTTTGTTTTTAATTTTAGATTTATTTCTTCATTAATTTTAGAAATAATTTCTTTATCAGTTAGATTTTCTTTTTTAATTTCATATTCTTGTTCTTGTTGAAGGTATAACTTATAGTCTCCTATTTTTAATAAAAGATTATTAGTTGTATCAAATTTATCAAGGCGACTACGAAAAATTTTCCAAGAAAAGTTATTGCTTTCGATAAAAAGGTTATAGCGTTTTTTATCTGTATATGATTTGATAATTTCTTCTTTAGGCATAGAAATAGAAATTTGATACCAAGTTTCAGCATAGATCAGCCCTTGTGCGCAGGTGGTGGTTTTCATTTCTTCATTAGCTATTATTTTCCCGGTAATTAGCGTATCCCCTTCTCTTACATATTTATTTAAATCGGTAATGGTTTCACCATTAATTGGAACTATTCGCTTTATTATGCCGTCTTTTTTGGCTATAACATCACAATAATTGGGCATGGGTTCAATATTTGTTATAATACGGTCTTGAGCTTTAACTACATAATTCATTCCTTCCCGAAAAATTTCCAACCATTCAAGTTGTTCTTGATATTTGTGAAGAATTT
>CALVJF010000016.1 GCA_944331885.1 uncultured Bacilli bacterium | reverse complement strand
AATAGTTACTCTATTTCTCTTTTTTATTACTTTCCCAACGAGCATAGATACCGCAAGGAAGAATTAAACCATTATTGGCTTTAATTCCCAATTCATCACTAGAAATCGTACCAGAGTATTTTTGGGCAACCGTCAATTGAAGAATATTTTCTAAAACTGTCATTGAAAGACCAGTTGTATAGGAATTAATGATGAATAATAATGGATCATCGCTCAATAACTCAGTACATAATTCAACCAGTGGATATAAATCATTTTCAATATCCCAAACTTCTTTGTTAACTCCCCGACCAAATGATGGTGGATCCATTAAAATGATATCGTATTTATTACCACGGCGAATTTCTCTTTTGACAAATTTAACTACATCATCAACTAAAAATCGGATTGGTTTATCTTCTAGTCCAGATGACTTAACATTCTCTTTAGCCCAATCTATCATTCCTTTAGAAGCATCAACATGAACTACACTTGCACCCGCTGATAAAGCAGCAACTGAAGCAGCTCCTGTATAAGCGAATAAATTTAAAACTTTTAATTGGCGGTCAGACTTATGAATCGTATCCATTATCAAATTCCAGTTATAAGCTTGTTCTGGAAATAGGCCAGTATGTTTAAAGCCCATTAATTTTAAATTAAATGTTAGATTTTTGTATTTTACTTGCCAACTAGTTGGCATAGAATTTTTTTTAATATCCCATGCACCGCCACCTTTATTACTACGATGGTATATGGCGTCGACATTTTGGTAAAAGTTATTAGAGTTTGATGGCCAAATAATTTGAGGATCTGGCCTTACTAAGCAAATGTTCTTCCATAGTTCCTTTTTTTGACCGTTATGCATATCTAAAATTTGATAATCATTAAAATCAGTAACTATTTTCATTTTTTCTCCTTAATATTCAATTTAATAATTAGTGGTTCAATTACTTCTAAAATTCCATTGATTAAGAAAAAGTAACCAAGAATTAATATCTGTACTTGACTATTATAATAAAAATTAATACTAGTTAAAATACCAACTAAAATAAATAATCCTAAATTAAATATTTCTAATATCCATAATTTGTTATGACGATCATGGAAATAGTCGGCTTTTTTTAATTTTACTAAAGCCATGAGGGTTATCCAAATCAATACAGCCAATGCTAAGTATTTAGCTTGCTCAATTTTTAATATAACACAAATAACTGCTACAACTATGCTAACTAATGCAGTATGAAGTCCTCCATAATCTTTGGCTTTGAAAGTTAAAAAATAGCGGCCAAAATTTAAGATAATATAAAGAGACATAACACAAATTATAATACTGCGAACATTGTCATTAGAGGTATGAGGTAAAACCATTAAAACCATACCAATAATTATTAATAGTATTGCTACTAGTAAATCAACATTTTCTTTTTTCATTTTTCTCACCTAATTTAATATTACTACACTTTAAGGTTTTAGTCTATTTTAAATATGTTTTTTAAAGCATAAGCAACACCATCTTGGTTATTACTTAAGGTAACTCTATCAGCTTGCTTTTGAATTTCGGGAATAGCGTTTCCCATGGCTATGGATAGACCCGTTAGTTCGAACATAGAAATGTCATTATAACTATCTCCTAATGATATAGCTTCTTCGGCGGGAATTTTTAAATATTCTAATAGTTTAACTATGCCACTACTTTTACTAGTATTTTCTAATATAAAATCACGGAAAAATACGTCATTAGCCTGATGTTGTAGATTTCTTAATTGCGATGAAGAATTGGCATTTTTAAGAATTGGATATTTTGTGTGAAATAAATCTTTTAAAACTAACATTCGATTAAAGTTACTACTTTGAACGACTATTTGGCTAATTATATTTCCTTTTATTTCTTCTAGTGAAGAGACATAGGTATTTTCTGGGAATCCAGAATCTCTTTGATTTACTAGTCTTTTATACTTAGTATTTAGATATAATTTTAAATTATGTTCTTGACAATATTGGTATATTTTTTCTACCGTTAAATAATCGATGTTACTTTGATAAATATCTATATCATTTAAATAATCATAAACTTCAGCGCCATTGCTTGCAATTATGTAATTTGATGCATTAACGCTTTGGCTTATAGCACGAACTTGATAAGAATTTCGGCCACTAGTTAATACGACTAAGACTCCTTTTTTACTTAATTTAGTAATAATATCTTTGGTAAATTTAGTAATTTTAGATTTACTATTGTATAAAGTCCCATCTATATCAATAAAAACTATTTTATATTTAGGCATATAATTCACTTCTCTTCTTTACTAGATAATTATAGCAAATGTGTAAATATATGTATACATTTTTGTCTAGTCAAGTGTAAACAAAAAATAGGATTTCTCCTATTTTGTTCTATCGAATTGGCTTTGATATAGTTTAGCATAAAAGCCATTTTTGTTGAGTAATTCTTGGTGATTACCTTGTTCAACAATATCTCCGTTATTTAATACTAAAATCAAATCAGCATTTTTTATTGTACTTAAGCGATGAGCAATAATGAATGTTGTTCGTCCCTTCATTAATTCATCCATAGCTTTTTGAATTAATATTTCAGTACGCGTGTCGACGTTGCTCGTTGCTTCATCTAGTATTAATATTTTGGGATTTGCCAAAACTGCTCTAGCAATGGTTAGCAATTGTTTTTGGCCTGATGACACATTGTTTGTCTCTTCATTTAAGACCATATGATAACTCTCTGGTAAAGTTTGAATAAAATGGTGAACATGAGCTGTTTTGGCAGCAGCTATTACTTCATCATCTGTGGCATCTAATTTACCATAACGTAAATTTTCCATTATAGTACCGTTAAATAGCCAGGTATCTTGCAAAACCATACCAAATAATTTACGTAAGTCACTACGACGGAAATCACGTATGTCATGGCCATCAATTTTGATACTTCCTGAATTTAAATCATAATAACGCATTAACAATTTTACTAGTGTTGTCTTGCCAGCACCAGTAGGTCCAACTATGGCAATTTTACTGCCAGCTCGAGCCTTGGTATTAAAGTCTTTAATTATAACTTGATTTGGCTCATAGCCAAATGATACATGCTCAAATGTTACTTCGCCAACAATATTGGTTGTATCTATAGGATGAGTTGTATCTTTTGATTCTTCAGGTGTTTCTAAAAATTCAAATATTCGCTCTGAAGCTGCAATCATTGATTGGATCATATTTGATATTTGTGCAAGTTGGCCAATTGGATTAGTAAATTGTTTTGAATATTGAATAAATGATTGGATATTTCCAACTGTTATTATTCCTTTAGAAGCATATATTGATCCAACAATTGCTACTATTACATATGATAAGTTACCTAAAAAATTCATTATTGGATGCATAATACCACTAATAAACTGACTTTTCCACCCACATTTATATAATTCATCATTATCTTTATTGAATTTTTTTAAAACCTTATTTTCAGCATTAAAGGCTTTTACAACTATGTGATTAGAATACATTTCTTCTATTTGACCATTAATATTAGCAAGATATCGTTGTTGATCTGCAAAGTATTTTTGGCTGTATTTTACTACAATTAGCATCATGAATGTCGATATAGGTAAAATTAATAATGTCAACAAAGTAATGGTTACATTTATACTTAACATCATGACTAATATACCAATAATTGTTGTGATAGATGTAATTAATTGGGTAGCGCTTTGATTTAATCCTTGTTGTAATGTATCAACATCATTAATAATTGTTGATAAAACTTCTCCGTGTGTTTTTTTATCAAAATAAGATAATGGTAAGCGATTTATTTTTTCGGAAATTTCTTTACGCATTCGATATGTAGTTTTTTGAGTTACCCCGCTCATTAAATAGCCTTGAATATATGAAAATAAAGCACTTACTAAGTATAAAGCTAATAAAATTAAGAGAATATGATAAATTTTATTAAAATTGATTGATCCATTGTTAGTTAATTTTGCTATTACCCCGTTAAATAATTCGGTTGTTGCATTACCTAATATTTTAGGACCTACAATGGAAAAAATTGTACTACCAATTGCAAAGATGAAAATAATTATTAAAATTAAATGATGCTCATTTAAATAATGAATTAGTTTTTTTAAAGTTTTTTTAAAGTCTTTAGCTTTGTCTACTTGGCCAACGTTAGGCATTTTTTTGTTATTCATTAGTTAATTCCTCCTCACTAAGTTGTGATAAGGCGATTTCTTTATAGATATCACAATTTTTTAATAATTCTTGATGAGTACCTTTACCAACAATTTGTCCTTGATCTAAAACTATTATTTGATCAGCATGCATAATTGTACTTATTCTTTGAGCAACTATGAAAATTGTTGCTTGTTTAGTTATTTTAGCTAATTCTTTGCGTAATTTTGAATCAGTCTTATAATCTAGTGCTGAAAAAGAATCATCAAAAATATATATTTCTGGATTTTTAGCTATTGCGCGAGCAATTGCTAATCTTTGACGTTGACCGCCAGAAACATTTGTCCCTCCTTGTGATATTTCACTATCATATTTTTGGGGTTTATCTAAAATAAATTCTGTTGCTTGCGCAACTTCGGCCGCTTTTTTAATCGCTTCTTCATCTTTCTTATTTAGGCCAAAGCCAATATTGGAGGCTATAGTACCAGAAAATAACATACCTTTTTGAGGAACATAACCAATCTTTGAACGAAGTTTTTCTAATTTGACATTTTTTACATTAACACCATCAATTAGTATTTTACCAGCTGTTACATCATAAAAACGAGGTATTAAATTTATTAGAGTTGATTTTCCTGAGCCAGTCGAACCAATAAAAGCTGTAGTTGTTCCTGGTTCGGCGATAAAGGAAATATTTTCAATTACATCTTCTTCAGCATCAGGATAACGGAAATACACATCTTTAAACTCAACTACTCCTCTACTTTCTTTTTTAAAGTTTTCAGGGTTAATTGGGTCATTAATTGAAGAATCTTTATTAAATATTTCCCCTACACGGCGAAGGGATATAATAGCACGTGGCATCATAATGGAAATTAAGGAGAACATTAGGAAGGACATGATAACGTGCATTGAATATGTCATAATTGCCAATATATCTCCTATTTGCATGGTGCCTAAATCAATGTATTTTGAACCAGCATAAACTATTAAAATTGAAGTTCCATGCATAATAAACATCATTGTAGGCATCATTATATTCATGGTACGATTTACAAATAAATTTGTTTTAGTTAAATCTTTATTAGCTTTGTCAAAACGTTTTTCTTCATGTTTTTCAGTTGCAAATGCTCTTATTACTGGTATTCCGGTTAATATTTCACGGGATATAAGGTTTAACTTATCAATTTTATTCTGAATACTACGGAATTTAGGTAAGGAAATAGAAAATAAAATTATTACTAAGCTTAAGACACATAGTATAGAAATTCCGATTACCCAGCTCATTTGATTTGATGACACTTTAGTAAAAGCTCCAATTCCCATTATAGGAGCATATATGACAATACGAAGAGCCATTACAATAAACATTTGAATTTGTTGAATATCATTTGTCGTTCTAGTTATAAGTGATGATGTTTGAAATTCTTCAAATTCTTGGTTGGCGTAATTCATAACCTTATGAACAACATTTCTTCGTAAATCTTTGGATATTACAGCGGCTAAGCGAGAAATTAAAAATGCAGAAAGTACTGTTAAAGCCATTGCCAAACAAGCAATTCCAAGCATTTTAAGTCCCTCTATCAAAATATAATTCATTTGAATATTACTGATTGTAATATTCAAATTGTTGTAAAAACTTGTCACGGCACTAATTGCTAAAGAATCTGTAATTTGAGTAGGCATATTATTAGTGACATTGTCTTTTATTTCAGAAAGAATTGATTGGCGAGTTTCATAATCAACTGACGATAGATAAGTTAAAGAATCGACTGAATCTGAAAACATGTGCTCATATTGTTCTTGAATTAAAGTAGCATAAAGAATATTGACTTGATAAAAAATTTTTTCTAATTTGGTATTGTCTTTGGAATTTAAAAGATAAGCTTCTTCATTTTTGTAATCATATTTTTTGTTTATTTTACTTATTTCTTTAGAAGAAAAGTTTTCTTCAGATATAAGTGTGAAACTTTGAGAAATAATATTTTGTTCATCTTTAGTTGTTAGCAGCAAAATATTTTCAAAGTCATCGGCACTAATTATTTCTGGAACAGGGCTTGATATTCCATTTTGGGCGATACCAACATTGACAATGTCAGCAGTATATTCTGGCAATTTTAAGTCACACATTGCTTGAGAAATTAAAATACCAATTATAATAATTATTTTTAAAGAGTGTTTACTTATTATTTTAAAGATTTTTTTCATACTAATTCCTTTCTATATTATTTAATATGCAAAAAAGAACTTACATATAAGTTCTTGCTCAATGACTTTTTTGCATAAATATTTTAGCAAAAAAACTATTAAATATCAACTTTTCAATTTATATAAATAATTATTTTTTAAATTTGAATTTTTTGTTTATATAATATAATTTTGCTAAATGATTTTACTTAAAAAATATTAAATAGTAACTTAATTAATAAGCAAAGTGAAATTCCTATTATTAAAGGAATAATAATTGATATCAATGTCCATTTTGTGCTATTGGTTTCTTTTTTAATAGTAAGGATTGTAGTTGCGCATGGGTAATGAAATAATGATAAAATTATGAAATTTATACATGTTAATATTGTCCAACCATTATTGATTAAAATATCTTTTAGAGCAGATAGCTCATTTACTTCGATTAAATTAGAACTTGCTAAATAAATCATCAAAATTATTGGCATTATTATTTCATTAGCTGGTAAACCTAAGATGAATGCAAGGATTATGGCTCCATCCAACCCAATTAAATTTCCCAAAGGATTTAATAAATTTACTAAATAATTAATTACTGGAATATTGTCTAAAGAAATATTTAATAAGAGCCAGATAATAATACCAGCTGGAATGGAACATGAAATGGCGCGTTTTAGTATTTTGTATATTCGGTCGCGAAAACTGTGAGTTAGAATATTTTTTAAATTGGGACTACGATATGGTGGTAATTCAATTGTAAAAGCTGATTTTTCTCCTTTTAAAATAGTCTTAGATAAAATATAACTTATTAATAGCGTTATTAAGATTGCAAAGACAATTATAACTGTTAATCCTAAAGCGCTTAATAAACTAGAGGCATTTAAACCAATAATAAATATTGATAAAAGGGAAATTAAAGTAGGAAAACGACCATTACAGGGAACAAAAGAGTTAGTTAAAATGGCGATTAGCCGTTCTCTTTTAGAATCAATAATGCGGGTTGTTGTCACACCTACTGCATTACAGCCAAATCCCATACACATAGTTAACGCTTGTTTGCCACAGCTTCGACATTTTTTAAAACATTTATCTAAGCAAAAAGCTATTCTTGGTAAGTACCCTAAATCTTCAAGAATTGTAAATAAGGGAAAGAAAATTGCCATTGGTGGTAACATAACGCTTACTACCCAACTTAATACTTTATAAATACCATTTATCATTAAATCGACTAAAAAGTCTGGTAATGGCAATATATTTAGAAATTTTGTTAAATATGGTGTTAGGTTGTTAAACATCTTGAATAATAGTGATGATGGGTAATTAGCTGCACTTATTGTGAGCCAAAAGATTAGGAGAAATAGAGCAAACATGGTTAATAAGCCCCAAAATTTGTGAGTTAAAATACGATCTATTTTGCGTTCTTTAGCATCATAGTTTTGATTTTGATAGATTACTGTAGATTCAGTTATTTCTTTAGCTTTTTGAGCTATATCTGTTATTTTTTCAAAAGTTTTTTCTGGCTTTTGATAATTATTAATTGCTTCTTTCAGTTCATTAAAACCATAATTTTTACGTGCGGACATTGGGATAACTGGTACTTGGAGCATTTTACTTAATTTTGAAAAATTAATGAATATTTGTTTTTTTTGAGCTTCGTCAATTAAATTAATACAAACTATAACTTTAGGGGTTAATTGCATAATTTGTAATGCTAAATAAAGATTTCTTTCTAAACACGTTGCATCACAAACAACAATAGTAACATCATGGTAAGTTGTTTTGATAAAATCAGCCGCTACTCTTTCTTCTTCAGAATGAAAATTGAGAGAATAAGTACCCGGTAAGTCATAAATGTGATAATTTTGATTATTACATTTAAAATCACCTTCGGCAATTTCAACAGTTTTACCAGTCCAATTGCCAGTGTGTTGATGCTTATTTGTTAAATTATTAAAAATTGAACTTTTGCCTACATTAGGATTCCCAGCTAAAATTATGGTCTTACTATTCATCCATAACACCTACTTTAATTGTTGCCGCATCTTCTTCGCGTATGGCGATTAATGTTCCCTTAATTTTATAAGCAGTTGGATCGTTAAATGGACTTTTTAGGACGCATTCTACGATAGCTTCTTTGGTAAAGCCTAAATCATAGAATCTATCTTCTAATGGACCTGGTTCTATATTTTTAATAATTCCTTTCTGACCGATTTTTAATTTATTTAATGGAATAATCATATACTAACCTCCGTAATTATCTATTTTAGTATATGATTATATTTTTAATAATGATAAAAAAATAAGATTTTGCATCTTATTTTTTTGTTTTCTTATTTGTCTTTTTTGTTGTTTTTGGCTTAGTGATTTCAGTTTGTTTTTCTTCAACTTTTTCAAGTGAATTATCCATCCAATTTTTACCGTCAACTATTCGAGCTGTTAACATAGAAGAAGAAGTATCCCCTACTACGTTTAACATAGTCGCTGGAGCATCAATTATTGTTGCAATGATAGTCAATATAGGTAAAGCACCAGCTGGGTATCCCATCATTGATAAAATCATCATTTCGGAAATTGTTCCACCGCCAATTGGTACTGCTGTGATTAATAAATTAGCTACTAAAGCAACCGCTATAACTTGGAAAACTCCTGATGTTGTATAAACGTCTGTACCGAATAGCCCTACTAAAAACATAATTTTAAATACACTTCCAATAATTGAACCATCTTTATGAAAACTTGTTCCTAATGGGATAATAGTTTCAGCTATATCTGGTGATACACCCATTTTTTTAGAAGCTTCAACATTTACCGGAATACATGCTGCTGATGAACATGTTGCAATCGATGTAGCTGTTGGAGGAAGAGCATTACGCCAGAAAGCTTTTATTCCTTTTTTACCAGCTGCAATGTAAGCATATATAGTATATACAATAAAGTAAAATAATACTGTTACTATTGTGTATATAATAAACGTTCTCAAATAGACAACAGCTATTGATGAACCGAATGTTCCAATAAATGATGCAAAGTAGCAACCAATTCCTATTGGAGCATAATACATTATGATTTTAACAAAATTCATAATTACTTCATTTGCTGATATTAATACTTTTAAAAAGGCTTCACCTTTTTCTTTCGACATACGAATGGCAATACCAATCATAATTGAAAATATAACTAAGGCAATTACATTATCTTTAGATAGTAAACTTGTAAAGTCGCTTACTGAAATAACTTGAACTGTTCTATCTAGTAGTGCAAGTTCTATTTTCTCTTCATCTGTGGTTTCTAATTCTAATGTTTCTTTAATTTTTTCACCATCTGATGTTTTTACAAGATCCATTGAATATGTTGTTGCTAATCCTACAAATACTGCAACTAAAGAGGTAACAACAAACACTAATATTATAGTACGCATTATTTTCCCTAATCGTTTTGGTTGTTGCATTTTAGCAATTGACGTTGTAATAGTTAAAAAGATTAATGGAACTATTACAATAAATAGTAAATTTAAAAATAAGTCTCCAAGTGGTTTTACAATTGTAGCATCTTCTTTAAATACTATACCAGCTATTGCTCCAACTATAATTGCCAATAGTAGGATAATAGTGGATTTGTAATTCTTTAAAAATTTTTTAATAATACCACCCTATTCTATTTGGTTTAAGAAGCATGGCTTCTTATCTACATTATATAATTATCTTATAAAAAAAATAAACGATTGGTGTACTTTTTGACAAAACATTGACATTTTCGTTTATTTTTGACTATCTAGCCATTGTTTTAAACCATTATCAGAAGTTAAAGCCGGAACTAGTTTTAAAATTTCTGGAGCGGACATATTTTGGTGACCATTTAAATAAGAGATTATTTCATTTGGTACATAAGTATGGTTATTATAACCAAAATCACTATTTTCAAAGATGTTTGTTCCATTTTCTAGTGCAGTTGTTCGGAAATATTCGTAAGCTTCTTTAGCGTTTTGAGCTTGAAATAAATTTTCTCTTACATTGGGCAAATTAAATACTTGGGGATATTTAGTCAATTCAACTATAGCTTGGGCTAAATGTAAGTCACCTAATTTTATAATTCCTCTAAATAACGATTGTTCTTGAGCCATTGGTAATTGATAAAATCGCTGAAGCAATTGAAAATAGTCTAAAGGTATTGTTACTAGCAATTCTTTATCTGCTAAAGCTATTTGAGAAATAGTTGCATCACTAACGATATTAAAAATTAGCATTATTTTTCTAAATAAATAATCATTAAAGGGACTAAAGTATGTAGAATTTAGTTGATCTAGTTCACTCGTCATTAAACTTAAAATTCCATTTTCATGAAGGTAGTTCATTCGAGATAATATAGCTTTAGCTTTAATATCACTTGCTATGTCATTATCTTTTAACCATTCAAGAAAAATACTATATGATTTTGATTGTTGTAATTCTGGAATTAGTGATAGTTCATATACAAGACTTTTGGACTTTAGTGGAGATTTAATAATTTGAAACATTACATCACTATTTTCTTCACCGGCGAAACATGGATATTCTAAATAATGAGCAACACAAATCAAATCAGCTATTTGTGCATTAAAAATTATTTGCATGATTGCAACATTTTGCCATATATATTGTTTTTTTAAAATGGTAGCAATAGCTTGTATTTTATTAGAACTGGGTCTTTTTTCAAGGATAGTAATTATTTGTTCACTTGGTAATTCATTACCTAATAACAAATTAATAATATCTGATAAATAGTTGTTTGGCTCTTCATTACGATAAGGCTCTAGTAATTCTAAGATTCTCTCACGATTAGCTAAATGATAATTACATAAGAAATTTGTTAAAGCTTGACGAGCACAAGCATTATTTGTATTTAATATAAGAAAAAATCTTTATTAGTAAGCTTATTTTGTTCAATTAATTTAAGATAATGTGCGAATTCATTGCTTTCAATTGCAT
>CALVJF010000015.1 GCA_944331885.1 uncultured Bacilli bacterium | reverse complement strand
GATATGAATGAAGAGGTAGATGGCGTTTGTGCTATTTGTGGTAAAAAAGCTAAATATAGAATGTATTTTGGAAAACAATATTAAAAAACACGATAAAATTCGTGTTTTTTTAATACTTTAATATTTTACGAAATACTTCTCTTTTATCTTCTAAGATGGTAGTAAAATATTCTATTGATTTTTCAGATAGTGAAATTTGCGATGATTTTCCCTTAAATCTTTCTAGTATTTGGCGATATTCATCGTCATAAGCTAAACGTTCAAAAAGTGGTTGACATATTTTGGGATAATCTATATATAAAGATAGTAAGTTAGGATCTAAACCATCGTAGTTAGTTTCGGAATCAGTTTTAGCTTTATCTTGAGAATCATATAAAGTTTCTTGAGAGTAAGGAAAAAGTGGTTGCCATATTTGTCCTGGTGTATATTTAAATTGGTTACGATGATCGACGCCTAAAATTCTTTCATTATCATAAACCTTAGATGGTGATAAACCTTTAAGAAGCCAGTGACCTTTAGTACTTAATTCTAAACTTTTTTGATGTTCTTGTTGAAGTGCTAGACGATCAGGGTGTAAGCGTTCGTTATAATTGACACCAGTAATTTTAGGAATCCGAAAACATATATTGTGATAATTTCGATCTTCTTGATGAGTAAAAGCATCACTAATAAATAATTTGATTAAAAATAATTCGTTCTTATTATAGTCTTTTTCTGCTAAATAGTCTTTGAAAAATTGAAGAAGATTTTCAAATGTATAGCCACCATAACTTATAAAATCTGATATTTCAGCATTAAGTAATTCACTAACTAAGTAATAGTTGTAATGATGACTTTGGAAAGATTCGGATAATAAACCACACTTAGTTTCTTCAAGATTTGAGCGACCGATAGGAGAGATAGAACGAACATAAGCTACTTTATATTCTAAAGTATCTAATCCCATAATCTCACGGCCAAACATACTGAAAAATTGCTCTGTAAATAGGCGAAAGTCATCACGAATTTTGAAATATTGTAATTTGCCATCAATCATATACCATGTAGGTTTTTCACGTAGATATTGCTCATTTAAAGCAACCTTTTTCTTTAGCTTTTCGGTTGGTATCATTTCACTTCGATTATGCGGAATAACTGCTTGATTTAGTTTCATAAAATCCCCCTTTTTTGATGATGTGTATAGTAACACACTACCAAGATAAATGCAAATTAAAAAAGGAAATAGGTAATTTAATAAATAAATTATTTATATATCGACATTTTAAACGGTTTATTTTTGTTATAAAGAAAGTGGTGATAAAGATGAAAAAAATTATGTTAGTAATATTAACTGCTTTAGGGCTAGGGGTATTTTTTGGATATTATTTTTTTAATGATTTGGATCAAGGAATAAAAAAAGTTTTAAGCAATGATGATAT
Organism: uncultured Bacilli bacterium; assembly: GCA_944331885.1. Lineage (GTDB taxonomy): Bacteria > Bacillota_I > Bacilli_A > RF39 > UBA660 > CALVJF01. The sequence continues at coordinate 10,000 of CALVJF010000015.1, read as the reverse complement.
TGCTTATGCATTTCAAGTTGGTGTCTATACTAATTATGATAATGCGGTGGAAAAGGCCGAAGAGTTTATTAGTGGAAAAGTAATTAGTGATGAAGAACTATATAGAGTTTATATTGCCATTGTTAAAAATGAGGAATTGGTTGATAAATTACGTGCTTATTATGATAATGCTAAAATTGATTATTATGTAAAAAGGATTAATATTGGTGGTGAATTTTGGGCTGATTTAAATAAATATGAAGAACTTTTATTACATAGTAATTCTAAAATTTTTGATACAATAAATAAAGAAATTTTAAATTTGTATAGTGAAGTGGTTGTTTGAATTATTTGATTAAATCTTTACCAATTAGAGAAAGGCCACGGGAAAAATTAATTATTTATGGTGTTGAAAATCTTAGTGATAGTGAATTATTAGCAATTATTTTAAAGAATGGAAAGAAGAATAAGGGAGTGCAAGAAATTGCAGTGGAATTATTAAATAAATATGGTTCAATTAAAAATATTGCCCAAGCAAATTTAGAAGAGTTAAAAGGGATAGATGGAATTGGAATGGTTAAAGCTTTGGAATTAATTACTTGCTTTGAACTAGGTAAAAGAATTTATAATAGTGAGAATCTTAAAATTAGCAATGCTAAAGATGTATATGAATTTTTATATAGTAAATTATCTAATCGATTACAAGAAGAATTTTATGGCATATTTTTAGATAATAAAAACCAAATTATTAATTGGCGAATGTTGTTTAAAGGTACTTTTAATCAAAGTTTTATTTATCCACGAGATATTTTGCGTGAAGCATTAAAAAGTAATGCTAGTGGTATTATTTTGGCTCATAATCATCCTAGTGGGGATGTAAATCCTAGCACTGCAGATATTGATTTAACTAAAGAGCTTTATTTTATTGCTAAAATGGTTGGCCTTAAAGTTATGGATCATATTATAATTGGACATAATAAATATTATAGTTTTTATGATCATAATTGGTGGGATTCTTATGAAAAAGAAAAGGTTAAAAGTGATAATTGAATTAATTTGTTTAGGATTAGTTATTTTTATTCAACCGATTGTTAATGCCCTTAGTTTTTTTGCTGAAGATGATCAATTAGAAGTTAAAAATCAACTGCTAATAAGCGAAAATAATAATTTGATAAATGAATTGAAAAGTGTATATGAAATATATGATTTAAAGTATGAAAATATAAGTTTTATTTATGGAAAAGTTACTTTAAGAGATATCTTTAATTTTTATGATGAAATTACAATTAATATTGGGGAAGCTGATGGAGTGAAGGTTGGAAGTGCTGTTGTAGGAAAAGGCGGATTATTAGGAATAGTAAATAAAGTTTATACTAACAGTAGTATTGTTAAATTAATTACCAATAAATCTTTAAATATTGCAGTTAAAGTTAATGAAGGCTATGGAAATTTCAATGATTTTGTCGTGAAAGATGTCGATCAACATTTAAAAGTGGATGTTGGGGATAAGGTTTACACTTCTGGATTAACGGATTTGTATGGTGGAATATATGTTGGAACAGTTAAAGAAATTATAAGTGATGATTTGGAAATTGCTAAAAAATTAATTATTGAAAATGATTTAAGAGTCAAAGAAATTAATTATGTGGGAGTGATTGTTAAATGATAGCTTTATTATTAATAGATATTATTTTATATAAATTTACTCTTTTTCCTAGTTTTTTATTTTTGACTAATATCGATAAAAATAATTTGTTATTTGTAATTTTAGGAGGAATAATAATAGATTTTTTGTTAGGAGTTTGGTTTTTTAATTTAATTATCTTAGTTGTTTTGTTTTTTTTAAATAAATTTTTTTTAAAAAGAAAATTATTATTTAAAGATTATTACAAAAAAAATTTTTGGACTCTAGTATTTTATTTTAGTTGTGGTTTTTGGATTTATAATGATGGTTTTATAAAATTTTTGGTTTTATTGATTTTGACAATTGGTTTTAATTCTATTTGGTGGATATATGGTTATCGTTTAAAGAAGAGCAGCATATGATTTAATGGGTGAAAACTATGAATAATAGCGAAAAAGTAAAGAAATTTTTGGCGGAAAAGGGAAGTAATAATGATAAAAGGAGTAAGTATATAAATTCGTTATTTACAAGGACATTAGTTAGTATTATTGTAATTTTAGTTTCAATGATTTTTATTAATTTAAATGAGAAAAATGAAGAGTTGTATCGGAAATATGTATTTACAGAAAGTTTAGCTTTTAGTAAGTTTAATAATATTTATGAAAAGTATTTGGGAAGATTAATTAAAGATAATAATACAAATGACCAGATGGTTTTTAATGAGACAATAAAATATCAAGAAAAAAGTAATTTTTTAAATGGAGTTAAGTTGAAAGTGGGAATTAATTATTTAGTTCCTGTAATTCAAAGTGGAATAGTTGTATTTAATGGCGAAAAGGAAGATTATGGTAATACTTTAATTATCCAAGGAGTTGATGGAACAGATATTTGGTATGTTGGGGTGAATATTGCTGATATTAAATTATACGATTATGTTGAAAAAGGTACTTTATTAGGGGAAAGTATAGAAGATAATATTGTTTTAGTTGTTGTTAAAGATGGTGAGTACTTAAATTTTGAAGAATATTATAATGAAATTTAAAATACATAATAGTGTTTATTTTATTTTAATTATGGCATTGTTGGCTGGATATATTAAATTTGCGTTTATTGTCTTATTAATAGTATTTTTTCATGAACTTGGTCATATTATAATGATAAAAATCTTTGATTATGAAATAAGTTCAATAAATTTTTATCCTTTTGGTGGAGTAACTAAAGTTAATAAATTAATAAATAGTTCTATTTATAAGGAAATAGTAATTAATATGGCTGGAATTATAATGCAAGTTGTTTTGTGTTTAATTATGTATTTATTTTTAAAAATAGAAATAATTAATTCGCATACATATCAAGTATTTAATTATTATAATAAATCCATTATGTTTTTTAATTTATTGCCTATAATACCTTTAGATGGTAGTAACATATTACATTTGCTTTTGGAAAAATGTATGAGCTATCAAAAAGCTTTTTATGGTTATGTTTTTTTTAGCTTGATATTTATGTTAATTTTTTTTATTGGTTATAGAGATTTATTATTAAATAATCTGATTATTGTTTTTTTATTAATATTTAAATTAATTGATTCTTTGAAAAATTTTAAATTTTTATTTAATAAATTTTTATTGGAAAGACATTTATTTAGTCTTAAATATAAAAAAATAGTTACAAGAAGAGATTTGGATTTAAATAAGTTAGCTAAAGAAAGATATTATTTTTTTAAAAATGGTAAAAAAGTTTATAGTGAGAAGACTTTATTAAGTAAATTATTTGACAGATAGTAATAGATATGGTATTATTTTTAATGTTTTAAGGGCTTTCTTTAAAACCGCACTAAAAAGGTTAAATAAGTTCTTTTGAACACCTTAAGGGCGCGTCTTAATATTTATAAGGAGGTAGGAAATGAAAGCTATATTTGTTACTGGTGGAAAACAATATTATGTTTCTGAAGGTGAGACTTTATATGTTGAAAAGTTGAATCAAGAAGCTGGAAGTGAGATTGTTTTTGATGAGGTTTTATATGTAGATGGTAAAGCTGGAACACCATATGTAAATGGTGCTAAGGTTGTTTGTACTGTTGAAAAACATGGAAAACAAAAAAAGATTATCGTATTTAAGTATAAACCTAAAAAGAAATATCGTAATAAACAAGGTCATAGACAACCATATACTAAGTTAGTTGTTAAAAAGATCGAAGTAAAATAATTATGATAAAAATTTTAGTAAATAAAAAGAGTAATCAATTAAGTTATATTAAAATAAGTGGTCATGCTAATTATAGTAAAGATGGTAGTGATATTGTTTGCGCTGCTGTAAGTTCTATTGCTCAAACATCAATCAATGCTTGTTTGATGTTTGATAGAAATTGTTTTAATTACAAAGTAAATGATGGCTTGATTATAATTGAAAATATATCTAATGATGAGATTACGCTAAAGTTATTAAGTAACATGCTTTTAATGTTAGAGCAAGTTGCTAATGATTATCCAAAAAATGTTAATATTAGAAATGAGGGTTAATATGAATTTTATACGTTTAAATATTCAATTATTTGCTCATAAAAAAGGACAATCTTCTACACAAAATGGTCGTGATTCAAGAGGACGTAGATTAGGAGCAAAAGCTGCTGATGGACAAGTAGTTAATGCTGGAAGTATTCTTTATCGTCAAAGAGGTACTAAGATTTATCCTGGAGTAAATGTTGGAATGGGTAAAGATCATACTTTATTTGCTACTATTTCTGGAGTTGTAAAATACGAAAGATTAGGTAGAGATAAGAAAAAAGTAAGTGTTTACGAAGTAAAGTAAACACTTTTTTATTTTGTTATTTACTTTTTCTAAAATGTGATATAATAAATGTATACTAAGGGAAAGGAGAATGTGTATATGTTAGCTGCACTAAAAAAATTCCTAAAAAGATATATGTTAGGATAATTTAGACTTGACATTGAGGCCTTACGATTTATCATAAGGCCTCTCCTTTAGTATATGTGTGGAGGTTTTTATTATGGATGAAAGAAAGCGTAATTTATTAGTGGGATTATTTGTTTTATTTATGTATTTCTTGTCTCCGGAATTAATTGGAATGATAGTTCCAGATATAAATGATGCCAATGGAGCTGAATTATTTATACGTGTAGTTTTTTATTTAATAATTACAAGTGTAGTAATATATTTGTTTTGGAATGATATTGTTAAAGGTTTTGGTCTTTTGAAAAAAGATCCTAAATCATTTTTAAAAAATTCTCTAATTGGAACTTTTATCTTATTTGTAGGAGTTTTACTAACTTCTGTTGTTGTACAAAATTTATTTGATGCTAGAAGATCAATTAATAATTTGATTTTAAATCATTATATTGATGTTGCTTTACCATTTATGCTTTTTAATCAATTAATATATACACCGGTTGTTGAAGAAATAACTTTTAGGGGTGCTTTTAAAAATATTATTGATAATAAATATTTATATATTATTATTTCTGCGGTAGCATTTGGTTTCTTTCAAGTGGGATATAATATTAGTGCTACGCAAATATTATATATGATTCCTTGGACTGTAGGTGGAATAATATATGCTATATGGCATTTGCGTACTAATAATATTTTGATGCCAGTAGCAATGCATTTATTTTATAATTTAATATATATACTTGTTGTTTTATAATTTGAAAGGGGAAACTATATGAAGATAAATTTGTTAATTTGTAGTTTGCTTGCGGGAATAATTGCTATGTCTTCAGTAGTTTTTCTTCTCGTTAAGGAGCAATTAATTGTAAATAAAAGTCTTAGTTACGAAAGTAATATTGTAAATAATGATGAGGTAAGAATTAAAAAAATAGAAAAAAGTGATAAAATTACTTATGTAGTTGATGATCAAGAAAGAGATTTAATTTATACTTGGAGCTTTGATAAAGATATAGACGAGTCTTTAAATATAAGTGAAGATTTAAGATTACAAATTGATCAAATGACAGGTGATGCTTCTAAAATTGAAGAAGTTGTTAAAAATAAAAAGGTAATTATTTCATTTGATTATCATGGAATTTTGCCAGATGATGCAGTTGTTAGATTAAAAGTTAACAATAAATTTAAAGATGGAGAGAATTTATATTTATATTATTATAATCCTGAGAAAGATCAAATTGAATTTATTGATAATTATTTGACGGTCAGAGATGGATATGTCGAATTTAGTATTGAGCATTGTTCAGATTATTTTTTGACTGCTACTGTTGTTCAAGATGCAGTTAATAATCCTAAAAACATTAATTATGTTATTATTGGATTAGTTGTAGTTGCTTTTATTTTAGTAGCTGTAACTTTAGGACAAAGTAAGAAGTGATTACTTCTTTTTTTTGTGGTATAATGGTACTTGGTGATTAGTTATGTTTGTCGATGAAGTATTAATTAAAGTTATTGCAGGAAAAGGCGGTGATGGATGTACTTCTTTTCGTCGTGAAAAATGTGTGCCAATGGGGGGACCTGATGGTGGTAATGGCGGAAAAGGTGCTGACATTGTTTTTGAAGTTGATAAGGGTTTAAAAACATTAGTTGATTTAAGATATATGAAAAATATTAAAGGTGATAAAGGGGTTAATGGTAAAGGCAGTAATCGTACTGGAGAAAAAGCTGATGATGTTGTAATTAAAGTTCCTGAAGGAACGACAATTATAGATAATGATACAGGCTTAATAATTGCTGATTTAGTTGGAGAAAATAATAGAGTTGTAGTTGCTCGTGGTGGCCGTGGTGGTCGTGGTAATAAAGCTTTTGCAACTCAAAGTGAACCTGCTCCCAAAATGAGTGAATATGGAGAGCCTGGTGAAGAGCGAGTTATTAAATGTGAACTTAAAGTGTTAGCTGATGTAGGATTAGTCGGAATGCCAAGTGTTGGTAAGAGTACATTATTGTCGATGATTAGCGCTTCTAAGCCTAAAATAGCTGCTTACCATTTTACAACTTTAAATCCGAATTTAGGAGTGGTAAAACTTAAAGATCAGCGTAGTTTTGTAATTGCGGATTTGCCAGGCTTGATTGAAGGAGCAAGTGAAGGATTGGGATTAGGCCATAAGTTTTTACGTCATGCAATGCGAACTAAAATTTTAGCTCACGTTTTAGATATGGGAGCATTTGAAGGAAGAAATCCAATTGAGGATTTTGAAATAATTCGTAATGAAATTAGTAAGTATAATGATAAATTGGCGCGAAAACCATTCATTGTAATTGCTAATAAAATGGATTTAGTTGCTGCTAATAATAATTTAAAACTATTTAAAGAAAAATATCCTAATGTGATTGTTTGCCCTATAAGTGCATTAAATAACGAGGGCTTAGAAGAATGTATGTTACAAATTGCTGATTTGTTAGATAATAGTGAAATGGAACCACTATATGATGAAACCAGTTTTGAAAGTCATGTTTTATATAAGTTTCAAAATGATAAACCATATACTATTACCAAAGATGGTGATGTATGGATTTTAAAAGGGTCTGAAATAGAAAAATTGTTTAAAATGACCAAATTTACTGAAGAAGAGAGTGTAGCTCGTTTTGCTCGTAAATTACGTGGTATGGGTGTTGAAGATGAGCTGGAAAAAATGGGGGCTCAACGTGGTGATGAAGTGCAAATTTTAGATTATATATTCTTATTTAAAGATTAGGGGGATTATTTATGGAATATAGTTACGGGAAAAAGAATGAATTTATCAAACGTTTTTATACAGATGTAGATGGTTTATTGTCAGTAATAATGGGGGATGATTGTGAATTTAAATTTTCTGATAGTGCTGAAAAAAGAAAAGAATTGTTAAAAAGAATGGAAGAACAATTTAATAATATTGATCAAATGTTACTTAAAAATACTGGTGCTATAATTGTTGGGACGAGTGGTGTTGCAATTCCTGGTATTGATCAATTGCTTTTAAATCAATATAAAGATATTTTTATACAATATCCAATTTTAGGTTTAGGAATAGTTAGTTCATGGGTTGTTGCTTTCTTATTACTAAAGCTTTTTAGTAAAAGTATTAAAAAACGTATTGAGTTAAAGAAAGTTAAATATTATTTAGAGAATAAGCAATTATTAAGTGATGGCAAATTAAGTGAAGAGGTTTATAGAAATTTTTCAACTAGTCTGCTTTGGAAAGTATTTTGTGGTACAGGTGAAGATGGTGGTATAACTATCAATGACCTTGATAAGTTTACTAAAGATGAATTAAAATTTATTAAAAGTATTTTGTTACGTAGTGAAGAACCTGAAGATTCTTTAAAATTAAAATTAAGTCATCCAAGGAGGAAAGATGGAGAAATTTGATGTTGCAATTATTGGAGCAGGGCCGGCAGGGTTGTTTGCTGCTTATGAATTAGTAGAAAGTCAAAAAAATTTAAAAGTTGTTTTATTGGATATGGGAAAATTTGCTAATAAACGTTCGTGTCCGATGAATAGTAAGGGAATTCCTTGCCAAAATTGTAAACCTTGTCAAATATTAGCTGGTTATGGTGGCGCAGGAACTTTCTCTGACGGTAAACTGAATTTTATTCCTAAGTTGGGGAAATCGGATTTAACTAAGTATATGAGCGAAAGTAAAGCTAATAAGTTAATTGATGATACTGAAAAAATATTTACAAAATTTGGAATGGATGCAGAAATATATCCTAGTAATATGGAAGAAGCTTTAAAAATTAAAAAGAAAGTTGCTAAATGCGGAGCTAGTTTAATGTTAATTAAACAAAAACATTTAGGTAGTGATAAACTTCCTGGATATATTCAAGATTTTTGTGATTATTTAAAAAATAAAGGTGTTATTTTAATAGAAAATGCAGCTGTTAAGGACATTACAAAAACTGAAGATGGTCTTTATTTATTGACATATGGTAAAAAGGAACTTATGGCTACCAACGTAATAGTGGCACCAGGTCGAACAGGAGCTAAATGGGTTCAAGAGTACGCTGATAAAAATAAGATTCCTTATCTTTCTCAAAGCATTGAAATCGGGGTTAGAGTAGAAACTAAAAAAGAAATATTAGAAGATATTTGCTCAGTTATTTATGATCCAACAATCTTTATTAGAACTAACACTTATAATGATCAAATAAGAACTTTTTGTACTAATCCAGGAGGATTTGTAGCTAAAGAAAATTATTATGGTTATATTTGTGTAAATGGTCATGCTTTAAAAGATATTAAATCAGATAACAGTAATTTTGCATTTATCAGTAGAGTTAGTTTAACATCTCCAGTTACTAATACTCGTGAGTATGGGGAATCAATTGCTAAAATTGCTAATGTTTTAGGAGATTCTAAACCAATTATTCAAATTTTAAAAGATTTAAAGAGTGGTAGAAGATCTAATTGGGATCGAATAAATAAAAATTTTGTTGAGGCAACCTTAAAAGATTGTGCGGCAGGAGATTTGGCGTTAGTGTTGCCTCATCGAATTATTACTAATATTATTGAGGGCTTAGAAAAATTAGATGAAATTATTCCAGGCGTTAATAATCCAGAAACACTACTTTATGGTCCAGAAATAAAATTCTTTAGTAATGAAATTAAAACCAATAATAATTTTAAGTTAGAAAATGAAAATATTTATTTTATTGGTGATGGATCAGGTAAATCAGGTAATATAGTTACTGCTGCAGCAACTGGTTTAGTAGCGGCAAGAGATATTTTAATTTATAGGAAATATTTGGGTGTTAATTTAGATTGACAAAACCTAAATATTTTTTTATTATTTAATTAATAGTAGGTGAAGATAATGAGTTTAAAGAGTAGAGGGCAGGCTTTGGTAGAATATGTATTGATTATTGCAATAATTAGTGTTATTGCTATATCTTTAGTTAATTATTTTGGAGGTTATCTAAAGGATTCAATTACCAAAACTAGTTGTTCTTTGGTTGGTGAAGAATATGTTAAAGGAGATAAACCTGGAGAAGGATATTGTTCTTCTTCTCTGGATGAAAGTGACAATAAAGAATAAAGAGATTTATTCTTTATTTAAGTTGAAGTTTATTGTAAAATATATACAAGGATAGTGATAAGATGAAAAAAGTAATATTATTAATGGTTATTGGAACTATGTTAAGCATTTCTCTATTAGTAGGTGTTTCTTATGCTTTATGGAGTAATACGCATGTACAAGAAACGGAAAACATTGTAGAAACTGGTTGTTTTTCGACTGATTTTACTGAAGTCAATAGTATTAGTTTAAGTAATTCTTATCCAATAAGTGATGATAAAGGGATGAGTTCTACTCCTTATCAATTTACTATTACTAACACTTGCACAGTTGATGCTAAATACGAAGTTAATTTTGAAGTATTAGCAAATAGTACATTAAGTAGTAATTATGTTAAATTAGCAATTGATAATAAAAAAGATATATTAAGTAATTA